>JANTHH010000157.1 GCA_024762485.1 Chromatiales bacterium | reverse complement strand
GACGGACCGACCTGAAACCCGGCCCGGTCACGGAGAGATCCAGGCGTCTTCAGGGCCATCCAGGTTTCCAACCTGGATGGCCTTTTACCGTGTCAGGCGCCCCCGCTCCTGTCCCATATCCTCGTCCTCGCCATCGACACTACATCAGGGGCTGATTTGCAGGGATAATCCATCCATCCCCGTTACCGGACCCTCGTCATGAAAACTCTCTCGCAGATCTTTCTGCGTGGCCTGGCCACCATCCTGCCCGTCGCCCTGACCCTCTATCTCTGCTACTGGCTGGCGATCAGTTCGGAACAATTGCTCGGCGGACTGCTGCAGCAGGTACTGCCGATCGACCTCTATCGCCCCGGCATGGGGCTGCTGGCGGGGGTGATACTCACCTTCATCGCCGGCCTGCTGGTGCGCGCCTGGGTGATTCGCAGCCTGTGGGCCTGGGGCGAACACCTGCTGGAGAGCATCCCGCTGGTGAAGACCATCTACACCGGGCTGCGTGACATTGTGCAGTTCGCCTCCAGCGGGCACAGGGACGAGTCCATGGGACGGGTGGTGCGGGTGAGCCTGCCGGGTGACGTGAAGGCCATCGGCTTCGTCACCAGTGAGTCACCGAGCTGGCGCCTGCCGGGCGAGGATCACGTGGCGGTCTACCTGCCGTTGAGCTATCAGATCGGTGGCCACACCCTGCTGGTGCCGCCGACGGCCATCGAGCCGCTGGACATGCGCGTGGAAGAGGCAATGCGTCTGGTGCTCACCGCCGGCATGCAACGCAGCTGAGCGGGTTCACACGGTGCTGGCGCGCGTCAGCCAGGTGCGCGCGAACCAGGCCTTGAACTCCTCCATCGCGGTCAGCAACGTCGGTACCAGCACCAGCACCAGCAGGGTGGCGAAGCCGAGGCCGAAGCTGATGGACACCGCCATGGGTATCAGGAACTGGGCCTGCAGCGAGGTCTCGAACAGCAGCGGCAGCAGGCCGGCGATGGTGGTGAGCGAGGTCAACAGCACCGCGCGCAGGCGCTGACAGGCCGCCTCCACTACGGCCTCGCGCACGCCCATGCCCTGCTCGCGCAGCTGCTTGTAGAACACCACCAGGATGATGGAGTCGTTGACCACGATGCCGGCCAGTCCGAACAGCCCGAACATGGAGAGGATGGTCAGCTCGATGCCCATCACCCAGTGGCCGATGACCGCGCCGATGATGCCGAAGGGGATCACGCTCATCACCACCAGCGGCCAGCCGTAGGAGCCGAACACCCAGGCGAGGACGATGTAGATCATCGCCACTGCGAACAGGGCGCCGCGTTTCATGTCGGCCATGGTGTCCGCCTGGTCCTCCGCGCGGCCGGTGTACTGCCAGTGCAGGCCGTGGCGTTGCGTGATGTCGGGCAGCACCGATTGCTGCAGCTGCTCGCGGATCCGGTTGGCGTTGTTCTGCGAACGGTCGACGTCGGCATAGAGGGTAATGGCGCGCTGGCCGTCGGCATGGCGCACCGCCTTGAAGCCACGGCGCTGCTGCAGCGAGATCACCGACAGCAGGGGTACCCGGGTACCGTCCCGCAGGCTGACCTTGAAGTTGTCGAGTGCCGCCAGATGATGACGCTCATCATCGGTCAGCATCACCCGCACCTCCAGCTCCTCCTCGCCTTCGGTGTAGATCTGTGCCAGCTCGCCATCGAGGGCAGCACGCATCTGCCGGCCCACGTCCGCCACCGAGAGACCCAGCGACTCGCCCAGCGGCGTCAGGCGATAGATCAGTTGCTGCGGGCCAAACGGCATATCGTCCTCGATGCCGTGTACCCCGGGAAGCGTGGACAGGGCCGCTGTCAGCTCCGTGCCGGCCTGCTTCAGGGTCTCGGGTGTACCCCCGCTGAGGCGGATCTCCAGGTCACGACCCGGATGACCGCCGCGGCGCGAGGTCAGGGTGATGTTCTCCAGCCCCGGCGGGTGCTTGATATGGCGCCCCCAGGCCGCGAGGAAGGCCTCGTTGCGCACCGTGCGCTGATCCGAGGGGATCAGCTCGGCGGTGACGCTGGCGAACTGCTCGCCCTGCTGCCCCTGGCGCGCATTGGAGAACACACCCAGACCGTTGGATACTGCGGAGGCACGGATCAGACCACCGCCCAGTTCCTCTTCCGCCTGATACAGGCCCTGCTCCACCTGGTCGATGAAACCCTTCACCCGCGCCGGCGGCGTGCCGGCGACGAAGGTGGCACTGGCCACCACCACATTGCCCTCGACATTGGGGAAGAAGGTGAAGCCGAGCCGGCCGCCGAGCTGCAGGCCGGCGACGAATATCACGCTGGCGAAGGCGACCGCCAGGGTGGTCAGCTTGTTGCTGATGGCCCCACGCACCAGCGGCCGGAACAGATGGTCGCGAAAGTGTGCAAAGCCTGCGTCCCAGCGCTGGCGCCAGCGGCTCGGTGGCTTGTGGTGCATGTGCAGGAAGCTGTGGCGCAGGTGACCCGGCAGCACGAAGAAGCTCTCCACCAGCGAGGCAAGGATGACGCAGATCACCACCAGCGGGATGTCGTGCAGGATCTTGCCGATGATGCCGGAGATGGACAGCAGCGGGATGAAGGCGGCGATGGTGGTCAGCGACGACGACATCACCGGCGCGAACATGCGCCGCGCCCCGCCCTCGGCGGCCTGCAGCGGATCCTCGCCGGTCTGGTAGTGGGTCAGCGCATCCTCGCCCACCACGATGGCATCGTCGACGATGATGCCCAACGCCATGATCAGCGCGAACAGCGAGATCATGTTGATGCTGCCGCCGGCGAGATAGACCACCGCCAGGGTGGCCATGAAAGACACCGGGATGCCGACGGTGACCCAGAAGGCGACCCGGCCGTTGAGAAACAGGAACAGGATCGCCACCACCAGCAACAGACCGCCGACACCGTTCTTCAGCAACAGCTGGATGCGGTCCTCGATCAGCTGCCAGGACTCATCGTAGACCTTGATCTCGACCCCCTGCGGCAGGCGCTGGCGCGCCTCCGCCAACCAGTCCTGCATGATCTGTGCGGATTGCAGCGAATCGGCGGTGGGCGAGCGCCACAGACGCAGTTCCACCGCGGGTTGGCCCTGATAGGTTACCGACACCTGGTCCGGGCGCGCGCGTCGCTGCACGCTCGCCACGTCGCCCACCCGCAGCCATTGGCCCTTGCGGTCCGCCAGCAACGGCAACTGTTCGAAGCCCAGTTCACTGCGCTGCTGGTTGATTGCGCGCAGCTCGCGGCCGATCTCGTCCCGCCCCACCGTGCCGGCAGGAAGATCACGGGACTCCGCAGCGATGGTTTCCGCCACTTGCGACAGGGTCAGACCCAAGGCCTCGAGCCGTGACTGAGAGATCTGTATCGCCACCTCCTCTTCGGGCAGTCCGTTGATGGACACCTTGGAGATACCGTGTTCGAGCAGCTCCCGCTCGACCTGGCGTGCCAGCGGACGCAGTTCGCGGATCTCCTTCGGCCCATGCAGCAGCAGGCGGGCGACGGGCTCGTAGCGGATGACATGACTGACCTGGGTCTGCTCGGCGTCCTGTGGCAGGTTGCGCACCGTGTCCACCAGGCTCTTGACCCGCTCGGTGGCCTCGCCCATGTCGGTCCCTTCGGGAAACTCCAGCGTCAGCAGGCTGACGTTCTCCGCCGAGGTGGAGCTCATGCGGTCGAGCCCGTCCACGGAACGCAGCGACTGTTCCAGCGGCACGGTGATGGCGCGCTCCACATCCTCGGCACTGGCGCCGCTCCAGAGGGTGCGCACGGTCACCACCTCCAGTTCGAAGGTGGGGAAGAACTGGGCATTGAGCTTGCTCAGCGCCCAGAACCCCGACAGCAGCATGATCAGCATCAGCAGGTTGGCGGCGACCTTGTGCTGGGCAAAGCGGCCGATCAGGTCATTGCGGTGCTGAAAGGGCATGGCTCAGTCCCCGTCCGCACTGTCAACCACGTTCACCAGCAGTCCGTCCACCGCGTTGGCCAGCTGGGTGACGCAGAGCCGGCTGCCCGCGGGCAGCCCCGGTGCGCGGATCAGTATGCGCGGTAGGCCTTCGGCATCGCGCGCCTCGCCGACGCGGATGACCCGCACCGCCCGCAGGCGTTGTTCGTCGTCGATACGATAGATCCGTTCCGGTCCGTAGAGCGCCTCGGCCGGCACCGCAATGACACCGGACTCGGGTGGCAGCTGCATGTGCAGCGCAACGAAGCGGCCAGGCCGCAGCTCCAGCCCTGGCTCGAGCCGGAACAGGCCCGCCATGTTGCCACCCGCATCCACCTTGCCGGCCAGGCGGTCGAGTCGGGCCGGGAAGGTCTGATCGTCCGCCCGGCCACTGACCGTGACCACCGCGCCGCTCGCCAGTGCCGCCCTCACCCGTGGCAGAAAGCGCTCTGCGATCTGGGCGCGCACCTGCAATGCCGTCCGGTCATAGAGTCGCAGCAGCTCGTTGCCGACACGCACCCGCGTTCCCGGTGCCACGGACACCCGGGTGATGCGGCCGGTGAAGGGGGCATGCACGCGGGTGCGCTGCAGCGCGAGCTCGGCCTGTTGCAGTCGCGCGTCTGCACGCTCCAGGTCCGCCGCCAGTTCGTCCAGCTTGGCCTTCTGCTGCAGCAGGGTCTGACGCCGGTTGCTGACCACAATGGACTGGCTCTGCACCGCCTGGCTGGCGGTGTCGAGCGTGGACTGGGAGCCGACCTTCTTGCGCACCAGGTCCGTGGCCCGGGCAAGCTCGGCCTTCTTCAGCTTGAGCAGTTCGATCTCCCGTGGCAGCGCTGCCTTGCTGGCCTCGTAGCTGGCCTCCTGGCTGGCGATGCGGGCGACCACCTGGCGCTGTTCGGCCTGGCGCTGTTCCAGCAGCAGGCGGGCATCGCTGTCGTCCAGCTCGATCAGCAGGTCGCCTTCTGCGACGGCCTGGCCCTCCACGGCATGGACACGCAGCACGTCGGCCTCGACGCCGGCATTCAGCCGGCTCTCCCATACCGCCTCGACCGGGCCGAAGAGCTCCAGCTGCGGACGCCAGGCGGCAGGGTTGGCGATCTGCGCCTTCACCGGCCAGGCCTTCTCGCTGATCGTCACCGGCTCGGCCGCGGGCTTGGTGAACTTCAACAACAGCAACAGCAAGATGGCCACCAGCAGGATGACCACGGGCAGCAGGATGCGTTTGAGCTTGGGCGACATCGGCGAGGTTCCGTTATTTTTCCGGTTTGAGTCGGCAAGGGCCACAAGGTTCAGCGTTTTGGCCGTCCCTGGCAAGGAGAATGATCAATCGCTCACTGGCTCGCAGTCTTGTCCATGAAACGCCAGGCGACGACGGCCGCCAGCAGCGAGACCAGGGCGGCCAGCACAAAGGTCGGCGCCGGGCCGAGCTGATCCCAGGCGAAGCCACTGGCCAGGCTGCCCACCGCACCACCGGCGCCGAAGCTGAGGCTGCTGTACAGCGCCTGCCCCCGGCCCTTGTGACGGCCGCGGAAATACTGCTGCACCAGATGGATGGCGGCGGCGTGAAAGGTGCCGAAGGTGGCGGCATGCAGCAACTGGGCGACGATCATCATGGTCAGCGAGTCGGGCAGATAGCCGATGATCAGCCAGCGGACCGAGCCCGCCAGGAAGCTGGCGATCAGCACCAGCCTTGCACCGAAGCGCCCCAGCAACCGGTGCATGATGAGAAACAAGGCCACCTCGGCCAGCACCCCCAGCGCCCACAGCCCCCCGATCAGGGTCTTGCTGTAGCCGTGCGCCTCCATGTAGATGGAGTAGAAGGCATAGTAAGGACCGTGGCCCATCTGCATCAGGAACACCGCGGCGAAGAAGGCCAGGATGTAGGGTTTGCGCAGTACCTGGAGGATCGGCGGCTGATCGTGTGGGTGGGGCTCCGGGTCCGGATCCTGCACCGTCAGCGACGACAGCCAGATGCCGACATACAGTGCGAACACCGCGCTGAGCACCACCGCCGGCCCCTGCCGGTCGACCCACATGCCGAGCCCGATGACGCTGACAATGAAGCCCACCGAGCCCCACAGCCGCAGCCGGGCATAGTGATGGGCGCGCGCACCGAGGTAGCTGAAGGTCACCACCTCGAACTGCGGCAGTGAGGCGTTCCAGAAGAAGCTGAAGGCCACCATCACCAGCGCGATGGACCAGAAACCGTCGACCCAGAACATGCCGATGAACACCAGCGCCGACAACAGCGAGGCCACCCGCACGATGGCCATGCGCCGACCCAGGTGATCGCCCAGCCAGCCCCAGACATTGGGGGCAACGATCTTGGTGGCCATGAGGATGGCGGTGAGCTGGCCGATCTCCACCGCGCCGAAGCCCAGCGACTGCAGATACAGCCCCCAGTAGGGCACCAGCGCGCCGAGCGCAGCGAAATAGAACAGATAGAAGGTCGACAGGCGCCAGTAGGGCAAGGCGCCCGGTTCACCCGCGGGGCTCACCGCCTCAGCAGCCGGCCTGTGGCGG
>JANTHH010000156.1 GCA_024762485.1 Chromatiales bacterium | reverse complement strand
GCAACGACGCGCGTGCGGACGTCTTCAACTACATCGAGTTTTTCTACAACCCGAACCGGCGCCACGGCAACAACGATGGGCTGTCGCCGATCGCCTATGAACAACGGTATTTTGAGAAGCTGTCAGTTGTCTAGAAAACTGGGAGCTTGCCACACCTGATGAACACGCCACCGTTACGGGGCCTTCTGTGAACTGGATCGTCCACTGGCGGAGGCGGAAGCATGGAAGCGGTTCGACCAGGGGCTGGACTCGCGCGAGGCCTACGAGCGCTGCCTGGGCTGAATGTTTGCCGTTACAGCTGCTGAGACGGGGTGCTGGGGCAGGGTGTCGGCGTGTGTCCGGCCGTTGCCTGTTCAGTTGTTGCGCAGTTCCTTGTACAGGCGGATACCCTTGCGTCGTTGCTCGATGATGATCTCGATCTCGCGCTTCAGCTTGTGACGTTTTTCCCTGTCGTCGGTATGGGCGAGTTTTTCCTCGAGCTGCTTCTGACGTTTTTTCAGATCCTTCAACAAGGCGCGCAGGTGTTTGCGTTTGGACTTTCTCTTGCGCTTGTCGCTGTTGAGAAGATCAGAGAGTTGATCGAGCATTGTGGTCGTCTTCATCGCCGTGTACCCCCTTCTTGCTCCAGCATCTGCTCGATCTCTTCGTCACTCAGGCTGAGCTCGCGTTCGGCATCCCGCGCCGCTGCAGTGGGTGCGGCGAAGAGTGCGCGGCCGGCGTTGAGCAGTGCCTCGGCGGCAGTAAAGGCATAGTTGCTGTCATTCATCAGCGAGGTGGCCATCGCGGGGGTGATCAGGCGCTCGCGGATGAGTCGTTCGAGGCGTTCATCCAGTGCCCTGGCGGCCTCCTTCACCTGTACCCTAAGCTCGTCGAGTGACAGCAGTGTGACGGTCTCGTCCCGGGCAATGACCAGTTGGTAGACCTGGCGCAGCACGCCGGCCAGCAGGGCGCGCAGGCGGTTGTATTCGGTGCGGATGTCCTTGTTGCCATGGCTGGTGTAACGCACCAGGTTCTCGCGCATGTGCTTGACCTCCTTGACCGCCTCGACGATGCCGCGTGCAGCATTACGTAATTCATAGAGTTCTTCGGAACGCGCCTCCGGTATGTTGGTGCGCAGCTGGCTGGCGAAGGCGACGATCTCGCTGTAGAGGGTCTTGAGGTCGCGCTCGTAGTGGGCCTCGATGTCGTAATCGCCACGGCGCGGTGGCGCATCGATGAGTTGATCCAGGTCGTAGTCGGAGAGGATGGTACGGCGGTGCAGGTTTAGGCCATGGGCCATGATGCCGAAGGCGCGCTCGAACAGATGGGCCACTTCCTTGCGCAGTGCGGAGAGCGCCGCGTCGGGGATCTCCAGGGCGGCATCGTTGAGATAGCGCGGGCGCACCACTCTGGGCGCCCGCACCTTGAACCACCGCTCCAGCAGGCTCACCAGTCGCCCGACGAAGGGCAGCATCACCAACACACCAGTAAGGTTGAACAGGGTGTGGAAGATGGCCAGCTTCAGGGTGTAATCCTGGGGCGCAATGCCCAGCTCATGGGCGATGACATCCACCGCCATGCGGAACTGGCCGATGGCAAGGATGGCGATCAGCCCGGTGATGACGTTGAACAGCACATGGGCTGCGGCCAGCCGGCGTCCCTCGACATTGGCACCGATGGCGCCGAGCACGGCGGTGATGGTGGTGCCGACGTTGGCGCCGATGGCCAGTGCCAGACCGTTCTCGTAGGTGATCTGGCCACTCGCCAGCGCGGTCAGGGTGAGCACCAGGGTGGCGTGGCTCGACTGCATCACCACCGTGGCGAGGATACCGAGCAGGGTGTAGACCAGTAGCCCGGTGAGCCCCGGCAGGGCATATTGCGACAGGTCGATGGCACTCTTGAAGGAGTCGAACCCATCCTTCATGTAGAAGATGCCGAGGAACAGGAAACCCAGGCCGACAAGCACATAGCCGAAGCCCTTGGCGCTCTTCTGTGGCTGGAACAGCAGGATCACGCCGAACACCAGCATCGGCATGGCGTAGGCGGAGATGTGCACCTTCAGCCCCAGCCCGGCGATCAGCCAGGCACCGGTGGTGGTGCCGAGATTGGCGCCGAAGATGATGCCGATACCCTGGGCGAGACCCAGCAGCCCGGCGCTGAGGAAGGAGATGGTGATCACCGACACCAGCGAGCTCGACTGCATCAGCGTGGTGGTGATCATGCCGAAGCCGAGGCTCTTCCACAGCCGGTCAGTGGTGTTCTGCAGCAGCCGTTCCAGGGTGCCGCCGGTGAAGGCCTTGAAGCCTTCCTCCAGCGACAGCATGCCGAACAGGAAGATCGCCACCCCCGCCGAGATGACCTTGAAGTCCGGGCTCAGCCAGAATCCGTAGGCCAGAATGGCTAAGATGGTGGGCAGGAATATCTTGCGCAGCATGTGCCCTCAGGCAGGTGATCCGGTCGGTTTCAGGGCAGCATCATGCCGCGGATGGTGAAATACAGTATGGCAGCCAGCAGGCCGGATGCAGGAACCGTGATCACCCAGGCGGCGGCGATCTTCATCAGCGCGGAACGCTTGACCAGCTGTTTGCGGACCATCTTGTTGAGGCGTTTGCGCTCGACCTTGGCAAGTTGCGCCGGGGTCGATTTGTTCTTGAGCTGCTGCAGCATCAGGCGTTTTTCCTCCAGTGGCGCACTGCGAAAGCGCTCCAGGAAGGCCTCCACCACCACCCGGTCCTCACCCTGGTGGTGCTCCTCGATCTCGTCGATCATCTTGGCGTAGGTGGCCTTGAGGTACTCGCGCAGGAAGCCGACGCCGAACACCGCACCCACCGCGATATGCGTGGATGACACGGGTAGCCCCAGCTGGCTGGCGATGATCACGGTGATGGCCGCCGCCATGGCGATGCAGAAGGCCCGGCTCTGGTCCAGTTCGGTGATCTCGCTGCCCACGGTGCGGATCAGCTTGGGGCCGTAGAGCGCCAGCCCGATGGCGATGCCGATGGCGCCGATGAGCATCACCCACAGCGGTATGGCCGCCTTCTGGTGAATGCCGCCATGGACCAGTGAGTCGTTGATCGCCGCCAGCGGGCCGACCGCATTGGCCACGTCGTTGGCGCCGTGGGCGAAGCTGAGCAGGGCGGCGGCGAAGATCAGCGGGATGGTGAACAGCCGGTTGATGGCCGATTTGTCATTGTCCAGGCGTCGGGTCGCCCGCGCGATCACCGGGCGCAGCAAGGCGTAGATCACCGCCGCTATTGCCAGGCCGATCAGCAGGGCGGTGCCGAAGTCCATCTTCCACAGCTTCTTCAGCCCCTTCAGCAGCAGATAGGTGCTGAAGGCCCAGGCCATCAGCGCCACCAGCAGCGGCACCATGCGTCGCGCCGCGGCGAGCATGTCCTCGCGATAGGTGACCGTACGCTTGATGATGTAGAGAAAGATCGCGGCGATGATGCCGCCGAGCACCGGCGAGATCACCCAGCTGGCGGCGATGGCGCCCATCTTCGACCAGTCGGCGATGCCGAGGCCGCCCGCCGCGATGCCCGCCCCGAGCACGCCGCCGACGATGGAGTGGGTGGTGGAGACCGGCGCGCCCAGCGCCGTGGCGATGTTCAGCCAGATCGCACCCGACAGCAGCGCCGCCATCATCAGCCAGACGAAGGTGTTGGTGTCAGCGATCAGCTGCGGGTTGATGATGCCCTTCTTGATGGTGCCCACCACGTCGCCGCCGGCGATGATCGCGCCCGCCGCCTCGAAGATGGCGGCGATGAGGATGGCGCCGGCCATGGTCAGGGCACGCGATCCCACCGCGGGGCCGACATTGTTGGCGACATCGTTGGCACCGATATTCAGTGCCATGTAACCCCCCATCATGGCGGCGATCACCAGCATGTAGCTGCCATCCATCTCCACGCCGATGAAGAAGATGATGCCGATGATGAACAGCATGGCCGCACCAAGACGGAGCAGCTCCTGGCGGGCGGGCAGGGTCGCCCGTTCGATGTCGTTGAGGTTTTCCAGTTTCATGGGGAGTCCGCCAGGGGTGTCATGGGATTGTCACATAATCGTAACAATGTGCCCGGCGCGTCTTTGTCCCAGATCAGTATCCGGGCAGGTGGTGTAGAGGATGGGCTGGGGTAACCCCTGGCAGCCTCAGGGGTTATCCATGTGGCGGCAGGGGGTGTCGACTGCTCAGCGTGCCGCCAGGTAGCGGTACATCACCGGTACCAGCAGCAGGCTGACCAGGGTGGAGAACAGCAGGCCGGCGACGATGGTGATGGCCAGTGGCTGCAGCATCTCGGCGCCCTCGCCCAGCGCCAGGGCCAGCGGCAGCATGCCGACCACGGTGGTGATGGTGGTCATCAGGATCGGTCGCAGACGGCTGCGCGCGGCCGCGACGATGGCGCTGTGGCGGGCGAGGCCCCGGCGGCGCTGCAGCTCGATGTATTCCACCAGCACGATGGCATTGTTGACCACGATGCCGACGAGCATGATCAGCCCCAGCCACACCGGCATGGTGATGCCGGTGTCCGTCCAGTCCAGTCCGAGCGCCACGCCGATGATGGCGAAAAACACACTGGCGACGATGATCAGCGGATTGCGCAGCGATTCGTACTGCACTGCCATCACCACCAGCACCAGGAACAGGGCGAGGCCGAGCAGCAGGCTGCCCAGCTGCCCGCCGGTCTTCAGTGACTCCAGGTTGCCGGCCTCGTAGATGAAATAACCCTCGGGCAGGGCGATCTCCGCCAGTGCCTGCTGGGCCGCGGTGACGGCGTCCGCCAGATTGCTATCGGCGCCAAGGGTGGCGCTGACCTCCACGTAGCGCTGCTGGCGGTCGCGCAGGATGCTGCCCGGCGCGGCGATGAGCCGTATCTGCGCGATCTCGCCGAGCCTGACGCTGGTTCGGGTGTCGTTCTGCGCATGCAGGAGGATGCGGTCGAGGTCGCCGGGTGTGGCGATGTCCCGGCGGCTCAGGCGCAGTACCAGGTCGATGCGGCGGTCGTCCTGGATGAAGTGGCTGACGGTCTGACCTTCGAGTGCGAAGCGCAGCGCCTCGCCGACATCCGCTGCACTCAGTCCATAGAGTGCGGCCCGCTCCCGGTCGAGTTCGATGGACAGTTCCTGATTCACCTCTTCGCTGGAATGCTGCACATTGCGCAGCGCGGGCAGGGGTTTCAGTCGCTCCGTCATCTGTTCGGCGAGTTGCACCAGGGTGTCCTGATCGGGGCCGGTGACGCGGAAACCGATGTCATCATCACCGCGGCTCAGCCGCAGGCCTCGGATGCCACGGCTGGCGATGCGCACCTTCACCCCCACCAGCTGCTGCGCCGCCACCTCGCGGCGCATGCGCTTGATCCAGTCCTTGCTGGCGATGCGGCGCTCGGCGAGAGGCTTGAGCTGGATCAGGATGCTGGCCCGGTTGGGCGATTCGAATTCGGAGCGGCCGAAGATGAAGCCGCCGACGGTGGTGAACACGCTGTCCACCTCCGGCTGTGCCTGCACCAGGGTCTCCACCCGGCGGGTGAGGCGATCCATGGCATCGACACTGACCCCGCGGTCGGCGGTCAGGCGGATGGCGACGCGGCCGTCGTCCAGCTTCGGCAGCAGGTTTTTCGGCGGCTGTGCAAGGTCCTGCAGCAGTGGCCAGGCGACCACCGCCGCGAGCGCGAGGAAGACCGCCAGCACCAGCCAGCCCCAATGCAGGGCCAGCGTCAGTGCCCGTGCATAGCCATTCTGCAGGGCGTCCGTCGCACGGTTGATCAGGCGCCGCAGCGGGCCCTCGTGACGGGCCGGGATATGTCCGGCCAGTGCCGGGACCAGCGTCAGCGCCACCACCATGGAGGCGAGGATGGCGGCGGAGATGGTGAAGATCAGCTCCTGGAACAGCAGGCCGATGAGCCCGCCGATGAACAGGAAGGGCAGCACTGCCGCCAGGTTGGTGGAGGTGGAGGCGACGATGGGGCTGGTGACCTCGCCGGCGCCGTGCTCGGCGGCCAGGTCACCGCTCTCGCCCTGACGCTGGTGACGGTAGATGTTCTCCAGCATGACGATGGTGCTGTCCACCAGCATGCCGATGCCCAGCGCCAGCCCGCCGAGGGTCATGACGTTGATGGTCAGGCCCGCCAGCGACATCAGTGCCAGGGTCACCAGGATGGCGATGGGGATGGCACTGCCGATGATCAGGGTGCGGCGCAGGCTGCCGAGGAACAGGTACACCACCAGCATCGCCAGCACGGCGCCGCTGAGTGCGGCGGTGGTGGCATTGTCCAGCGACTGGCGGATGAAGTGCGCCTCGTCGCCGACCCGGGCGATGCGGATGTCGGCGGGGATCAGCTGCTGCCGTGCCAGTTCGTCCAGCTGACCCGCCACGGCATCGACCACCGCCACGGTGTTGGCCTGGGGCTGCTTCTGGATCGACAGCTTGATGCCCGGTTCGTCGTTCAGGCGTACCCGCAGCCGTTCCGGCTCGGCGCC
>JANTHH010000155.1 GCA_024762485.1 Chromatiales bacterium | reverse complement strand
ATGGATCTGCATGCCGACCAGATCCAGGGCTTTTTCGATATCCCGGTGGACAATGTCTACTCCTCGCCCATCCTGCTCGGAGACATCTGGAGGCAGGGATACAAGGATCTCATCGTGGTCTCTCCCGATGTGGGGGGCGTGGTGCGGGCCCGGGCGCTGGCGAAACGGCTCGACGATGCCGATCTGGCGATCATCGACAAGCGCCGGCCTAAGGCCAATGTGTCCCAGGTGATGAACATCATCGGTGATGTGGAAGGCCGCTCCTGCGTGCTGGTCGATGACCTGGTGGATACCGCCGGCACCCTGTGCAAGGCGGCGCAGGCGCTGAAGGAGCACGGTGCGGCAAAGGTGGTGGCGTACTGTACCCACGCAGTGCTCTCCGGACCCGCGGTGGACAACATTGCCTCCTCCCAGTTGGACGAGTTGGTGGTGTCGAACACCATCCCACTGACCGAGGCCGCGCAGGCCTGTGGCAGGATCCGCCAGCTGTCCATCGCCGGCCTGCTGGCCGAGTCGATGCGCCGCATCAGTAACGAGGAATCCGTCAGTTCGCTGTTCATCGATTGAACGTTGAGCAGCGGGCAGACACCGGGGCTGTTGCCCCGACACGCGCCGTGGTGACCAGGTCGCAGGCCCGCGGTAATTAAAGCCATCTCTTGTCAGAGGAGACTGTCATGCAAGAGAATTTTGAGATCGACGCAGTAGGCCGTGTCGATGCAGGGAAGGGTGCGAGCCGCCGCCTGCGTCGTCAGGGTTTGGTTCCGGGCATCATATACGGTGGTGATGCTGCCCCCGAGATGTTCGCGGTTAAGCACAATCACCTGATGCACCACCTCGACAACGAGGCCTTCTATTCACATGTCCTGACGGTGAAAGTGGACGGCAAGCCGCAGCAGGTGATCCTGCGCGACCTGCAGCGCCATCCGGCCAAGCCCATTCTGCTGCATGTGGACCTGCAGCGGGTGTCGGCGTCGGAGAAGCTGCGGATGAATGTCCCGCTGCATTTCGCTGGCGAAGAGCAGGCCCCCGGTGTCAAGGCGGGTGGCGAGATTTCGCACCATGTCACCGAGCTGGAGATCCTCTGCCTGGCCAAGGACCTGCCGGAGTTCATCGAGGTGGACGCCTCGGGTCTGGAGATCGGTGCCATGCTGCACCTGTCCGACGTGGCCCTGCCTGCCGGTGTCGAGCTGACGGTGCCTCTGGACGAGGAGCACAACCAGCCGGTGATCTCCATCCATGCCTCTCGGGTCGGCGAAGAGCCGGATGAGGGCGGGGAGGCCGGTACCGAGGCAGAGGGCGGCGGCGAAGAAGAGGGCTGATTGCCCTGATCGCTGTGTGACCGGGAACCGGCGGCCTGAGGCCGCCGGTTTTTTTTCAGGAGTCGATTATGAGTAATGTCACCCAACCGATACGCGCCGTCGTCGGCCTGGGTAACCCGGGGCCGAAATATGCCGATACCCGTCACAATGCCGGCTTCTGGTTCGTCGATCGACTTGCCGGGCGATTCGGGGCCGTGCTGCGGCCCGAGTCCAAGTTTGCCGGTGAGCTGGGGCGTATCCAGGTCGGTGGCCGGGACTGCTGGTTGCTCAAGCCGTCCACCTTCATGAATCGTAGTGGTCAGTCTGTCGCCGCCCTGGCGAGGTTTTACAAGCTCGAGCCGGAGGAGATTCTGGTGGTGCACGACGAGATCGATCTCCCGCCCGGTGAGGTCAGGCTCAAGCGGGGCGGTGGTCATGGCGGGCACAATGGCTTGCGCGACATTATCCCGGCGCTGGGCAGCAAGGATTTCATGCGCTTGCGCGTGGGTGTGGGACACCCCGGTCACAAGGATGCGGTTGTCGACTATGTGCTGGGCAGGCCATCGAAGGCCGAGCAGGACGCCATCGAGGCTGCCCTCGATCGCGCCGAGGCGCGGATCGAGGACCTGATCTCAGGTGACATCGCCGCAGCGATGAATGCCCTTCACGCCAAGGACTAGGCAATCAGGTCAGTCAATCGTCGCCGCGGCGTGTCTATCCTGCCTGTCATGGCGACAGCGTGGGGCGAGTCCCTGTCCTCGGTGTTGCAGGCCTGCGCGTGGAGGCAATCATGGAAGACTTGTTGGAACCGGTGAGTCAGTGGTGAATGCCCATGCAGCAGCAGCGCACAGGCCTCATGGGGTAATGAGGCAACGGTGACAGGGCCACGCGCAACCTCCTCGATCCTGGCGGGGTCGCTGCGATCCTCGAGATGGCAGCCAAAGAAGTCACCTGGCCCGAGTCGCTGGGTCCACAACGGGTGGTGTCGCCGACCGCCCCAATAGGTGATTTCCAATTGTCCGCTGATCAACAGATGCATCGCGCAGGCCTGTGCGGGCCTGGTGCAGAAACGATGGCCATCGGCATACCGTCGTACATCGAATGAATGTGCAAGGACCTTGATGTCTGCCGCCTCAAGTCCCTGGAACCTGTCTGAGTGATAAAGCAATTCGGTGAGATTCATCCTGTGATCCTCCGCAGATGAGCGATCTTTGCCACTTGCCGATCGCGTCGAATGCCTGCCCCCTGGAGATGGAGTCTAGGCCCTCTGTGAGGGATGGTGAGGGGGGGATGCCGGCACGGCGCCTGCCCCGTACCCAAAGGGGTCGCGCAGGCATTTCTGTGCAAGATGCATGTAATCGTTTGATTTTATGGTGGATTAACAGCAGCGGGGACGTGGTCGGGTGTATTGACGCCGGCGGTGTGGGAACGTTGTAGGGGGATGGCTACAGCAGGTACTGAAACGGTGTGGTTCGCGGGGGTCTTATGCCTACGGCGGTGGAAGGGGAGGGCTGGATCGGATGGCTGTCATAAAATTGATCGGGGCGCGCCTCCCCAAACGACAAGGCCCCCGCCGGATCGGCGGGGGCCTTGTCGTTGGTGAGCCCCGTGTCGGGCCGCACCGATACCGCGGTCAGTCCCAGGTTCTGGAATAGCTGGCCTCAATCTCGAACTGTTGCATGGTCAATTCTACGTCCTGGGCGAAGAGCGTCCCGTCAGGAGCGGCGCCACTGACGCTGTTCTCGGGCGCCCACATGCCGGCCACGCTGAAGGAGCTGTCCTTGTCCAGCTGCTTGGTGAAGCCGGCAGTGAGATGGACCTCCATGACCGCAGGAGCGAGGATGTTGAACATGACCTCGGTCTCTGGAATCGGCTGTTCGCCATAGCTGATGCCGGCACGTACCGTCAGGGTGGGGTCGTATTGCCACTGTGCGCCAAGCTTGAAGATGGTCATGTCATCCCAGCCAAAGCCCATGCCGTTGTCACCGCCGAGGCAGTAACTGGTGTCCGGGCCGGTGCCGCCGATACCGCAATTGTTGAAGCCCGGCTGCATGGGATTCGCAATGGAGGCGACCTCGCTGTACATGATGTGTTGGATATCAAACGCCAGGGTGAGGTCGTTGCGTGCCTTGTATGCAAGGCCGATGGTGAAGTTTGAGGGGATATCGAAGTCACCCTGCTCGGCAAACAGGCCGGCATACTTGTCGAACTCGGTCATGTAGACACGGCTCTGGTATGAGGCACCCAGTGTGACGCGGTCACTGACCTCGGCCTGGATCCCGATGCGGGCGCCGAAGCCGTAGGAGTCGTCGTAGTTGTTCTCGGACAGTGCCGTCCCGTCGTTGGAGAGGACGCGGAACGAGCTGATGCCGTAGGCCTTGAATCGCTGGTAGGCGAGCAATGCGCTGACGCCCACAGAGACCTTGTCGTTCATCTTGCGGGCGTAGGTGGGCGCGATGAACAGCTGCATCAGGTCCACGCCGGCATTACCACCACCAAGAAGCGGAAATGTGCCGGTACCGCCTGCAGTGTCTTCTGCAGGGTAAAAGGTGTTCATGCCGCCGTTGCCGTACACCGAAACCCCGATGGAGCTCTGGTCGTCGATCATGTGGTTGTAGCCGAAACTCGGGATCAGGAACAGGTACTTGTCACTGACCACCTCGGTGTCGGGGTTTACCAGTAGTCCGCTGTCGGCGGCATAGTTGCGAAGGGGGGCAAAGATGGCAGCACCCACATCCATTCTGTTGCCGGCAAACACCATCCCGGCTGGGTTTACGGCTGCGGCCATGGTGTCATGCGACAGGGCCACACCAGCCCCGGCCATGCCCTTGGTGGCGGTGCCGTAGCCATGGGCGAAGTACCCATTGGTGGCGAAGGCGGTTGAAGTGGTCAGGGCGCTGACAGCCAGCACGCCCATGATACGTTGCGCTTTTTTCACGGAGTCTCTCCTCTCGATTCGATCTTGTTTTAGTGGTGGTTGGGTACAGGCCGGCCCTGTGCCGGCAATTTTTCATAATTATGGCGCTGGATCTTACTCATCCCCTTTGGCATGCGTCCAGTGTTTACCGGTGCTTTTGGTAATCACCCATGATGAATCGAGGGTTAACCCGCAGCCGGTGACAGGTGGTCAGTGTCGTGCAGCTGTCCGGCCGATGCTGTAATAGTCGAGGCCCGCCTGGGTCACGGTCTCCGGGTCGTAGATGTTTCGCCCGTCGAAGATCGCAGGGCTCTTCAGTGTCTTGGCCAGGGTGGCGAAATCCGGGCTGCGGAATGCGATCCATTCGGTGACCACCGCCAGCGCATCGGCACCATTTATCGCGTCGTCTGCGCTGTCGCAAAGCACCAGGTCATTACGCTCGCCGTAGATCCGCCCTGCCTCCTCTGCCGCCACCGGGTCGTAGGCCCGTACCCGGGCGCCGGCATCCCAGAGCGCCTCCATGAGGGTGCGGCTGGAGGCCTCGCGCATGTCATCGGTATTCGGTTTGAAGGCCAGGCCCCAAAGGGCGATGGTCTTGCCCTGCAGGTCTCCGTTGAAGTGCGATCGTATCTTTTCGAAGAGGATTTCCTTCTGCCGGAAGTTCACCGCCTCGACCGCATGCAAAAGTTCCGGCTGGTAGCCGTGGGCCAGTGCGGTCTGCTCCAGCGCCCGCACGTCCTTGGGAAAGCAGGAGCCGCCATAACCACAGCCGGGGTAGATGAACTGGTAGCCGATACGTGGGTCCGAGCCGATGCCGACGCGGACCTTTTCGATATCCGCCCCGACCCGCTCGGCGATGTTGGACAGCTCGTTCATGAAACTGATCTTGGTCGCGAGCATGGCGTTGGCCGCGTATTTGGTCAGTTCGGCCGAGCGAACATCCATCACCACGAGGCGGTCGTGGTTGCGATTGAAGGGGGCATAGAGTGCGCGCAGCAGTTCGGTGGTTCGGGGGTTTTCGACGCCGACCACGATCCGGTCCGGGCGCATGAAGTCCTCCAGTGCGGCGCCTTCCTTGAGGAACTCGGGGTTTGAGACGACATCGAACTCGAGATTTGAGCCACGTGCCTTCAAAGTGTCTCTTACAGTATCGGCAACCTTGTCTGCAGTGCCCACGGGTACCGTGGACTTGTCGACTAGAATTTTGTAATCGTCCATGTGCTCGGCAATGCTGCGTGCGACCGCCAGCACGTACTGGAGGTCGGCAGAGCCGTCCTCGTCCGGCGGCGTGCCAACGGCGATGAACTGGAAGAGGCCGAAATCCACACCTTCCTTGGCGTCGGTGGTGAACAGAAGCCGCCCGGCCTCGCGATTGCGGGCGACCATTTCCTCAAGCCCGGGTTCATAGATAGGAATGCCGCCATTGTTCAGCAGATCGATCTTCACCGGGTCCACGTCGACGCACATGACGTGGTTTCCGACTTCTGCAAGACATGCGCCGGTGACCAGGCCCACATAGCCGCTGCCGAATACGGTTACATTCATTCCCTTTTTCATCCCTAGTTGCTGAAATTTGGCCGCCGGACATGTCCGGCCCCTGTGTCGGGCCGAAATGCTATCACAGCCAGTCCGTGTGGCGGTCTCGGGGCCAATGATGGCGGCGAAAGGTAATGGTTGACATGCCTCTTTGCTTACACCAGAATACCGCCTCTTTTTTGGAGGGGTTCCCGAGCGGCCAAAGGGGGCAGACTGTAAATCTGCTGGCTCAGCCTTCGGAGGTTCGAATCCTCCCCCCTCCACCAGATTGATCTGGCACGTCCGATGAGCGTATCTCCGGATGTAGCGGTGCAGCTGACGGGTGTTGTTGTCAGAATCCTGGGTCAGGCTGTCCAGGCGGTGTTGAGGTGGGGCGGCGCTCGTTGCCGCCTGCCAACGCGGGTGTAGTTCAATGGTAGAACTTCAGCCTTCCAAGCTGAATACGTGGGTTCGATTCCCATCACCCGCTCCAGCAAGGCTCGATTGCCATGCTTCTGTAAGTTGTATGCCCAGGTAGCTCAGTTGGTAGAGCACACCCTTGGTAAGGGTGAGGTCGGCAGTTCAAATCTGCTCCTGGGCTCCATATTCACGCCGGCGTCGGTGGCGCCTGGTAATTGTTAGTCGCCATTGCGCGTTGTTTCTGGAGATTGTCGAGAGATGTCCAAGGAAAAGTTTGAACGTACTAAACCGCACGTCAACGTGGGAACGATTGGTCACGTCGACCACGGCAAGACCACGCTGACGGCAGCGATTAC
>JANTHH010000154.1 GCA_024762485.1 Chromatiales bacterium | reverse complement strand
CAGCAGAGGGGGGCGGGCAATGACCTATCTGCTGCTGTTGATCCTGCTGCTGGTGGCACTGCTCGGGCCGCAGCTGTGGGTGCGCCATGTGCTCGAGCGCTATGGCCGCGAGGCCGAGGACAATTTCCCCGGCAGCGGCGGTGAACTGGCGCGGCACCTGCTCGACCGCTTCGGCCTGCAGGCGGTGAAGGTGGAGGCCAGCGAGCAGGGTGATCACTACGACCCGGACAGCCGGACGGTGCGCCTGAGTCCGGACAAGCTCGATGGCCGGTCACTGACCGCCATCACCGTCGCTGCGCACGAGGTGGGCCACGCACTGCAACATGCCGCAGACGAACCGCTGTTCCGGCTGCGTATCCACACCGCCCGCCTCGCCACCTGGGCGCAGCCTGTCGGGTCCTTCCTGCTGTTCGCCGCGCCGCTGGCCACGCTGATCACCCGGGCCCCCTCGCCGGGCCTGATCACCGCCCTGGCTGCCTTTCTTCTCCTCGGCAGCGGTCTGCTGGTACAGCTGCTGACCCTGCCGGTGGAGTGGGATGCCAGCTTTTCCAAGGCGCTGCCGATTCTCAGGCAGGGCTATCTCACCCCTGCACAGCATCGGCCCGCACAACGCATCCTGCGGGCGGCCGCCTTCACCTATGTGGCCGCGGCACTGGCGGGTCTGCTCAATTTCTGGCGCTGGTGGCGGCTTATCCGTCGCTGATGCCGGAAATCTGCCTTTATTTCCGCCCAATAGCCGTCAAAACCTTGTCGCATCACGCGGCATGGCTGATAACTCATTGAAATACATGAGATAAAAATATTCATTTTCGCTGGCACAGTGCTTGCTAAATCCCGTGTGTGTCCAGGGCTGTCCAGAAGACGGCCCATCCACCAGGGGGAAATCAGGCCATGGCCGACGACAAAGATCTCGAAGGCGACGAGCCCAAGGGCGGCAAGAAAAAACTGATCATCATCATCGCGGCAGTGCTGCTGCTGGCGGTTGGCGGGGCTGCCGCCTTCCTGCTGATGGGAGGCGAGGAAGAGTCCGCCGATGCCACAGCGGACGGCCAGTCGGCCGCGGAAGAGGTCGTGGACAAGGGGCCGGCGATCTATCACAAGCTGGACCCGGTGTTCGTGGTCAACCTGCCGCCTGGCGGCAAGGCGAAGATGCTGCAGATCGAGGTCGACGTGCTCACCCATGATCCCCGGGTCGATGAGTTCCTCACCCAATACGATCCGATGCTGCGCCACCACCTGTTCAACCTGTTCAGCACGCAGGATCAGGCTGCGCTCGCAAGCCGCGAGGGTCGCGAGACACTGCAGGCCGAGACCCAGAAGCTGCTTGAACAGCAGATGGCCGAGCAGGGGCTCGATGCGACCGTCGATGCCGTCTATTTCACCCAGTTCGTGTTGCAATAATCATGAGTGCCGCAGACCTTCTCAGCCAGGACGAAATCGATGCCCTGTTGCACGGTGTCGATGACGGTGCCGTCGAGACCGAACAGGACGTAGGCGACCCGTCGGCCGCCCGCGGCTACGATTTCGCCAGCCAGGACCGCATCGTCCGGGGCCGCCTGCCGACCCTGGAGATGATCAACGAGCGCTTCGCCCGCTACTTCCGCACCAGCCTGTTCAACCTGCTGCGCCGCTCCGCGGACATCTCCGTGTCGGGGGTGCAGATGATGAAGTTCTCCGAGTTCGTGCACAGCCTGTTCGTCCCCACCAGCCTCAATCTGATGCGGGTGCCGCCGCTGCGTGGCAAGGGGCTGTGCGTGCTCGACCCCAAGCTGGTGTTCAGCGTGGTCGACAACTTCTTCGGCGGCACCGGACGTTTCCATACCAAGATCGAGGGCCGCGATTTCACCCCCACCGAACTGCGGGTGGTGCAGATGCTGCTGGAGATCGCCTTCAACGACCTGTCACAGGCCTGGAAGCCGGTGCTGGAACTGAAATTCGAGTACATCGGCTCGGAGGTGAACCCCCAGTTCGCCAACATCGTCTCGCCCTCCGAGGTGGTCATCATCACCACCTTCAGCGTGGACCTGGAGACCGGCGGTGGCGACATGTACCTGTGCATGCCGTACTCGATGATGGAGCCGATCCGCGACCTGCTCGACGCCGGGGTGCAAAGCGATCGGGGCGAGCGGGACGAGCGCTGGGAACTGGCCATGCGCGAAGAGGTGCTCGGCGCCAAGATCGAGGTCTCCAGCACCCTCGGTGAGGCCAGTATCACGCTGCGTGAACTGGCCGAGCTGGAAGTGGGCGACGTGATTCCGCTGGAAGTGGACGAATTGCTGGACCTCAAGGCAGCCGAGGTGCCCGTGTGCAAGGGCACCCTCGGGGTGTCCAACGGCAACTACGCCATCAAGGTCAAGGAATGGCTGGCGCCGACCAAGACCAACAATCTCAATGAGCTGATATTGCAAGGCAACCTGGAAGAAGATCATGAGTGACGAAGAGCAGATCGACGACGCTGCCCTGGCCGACGAATGGGCCGCGGCGCTCGAAGAACAGGCGGATACCGATGATGCGGCCGGCGAAGCCGCCGGCACTGAAGCAGTCAGCGAGGCCGAAGCGGCCGCGGCCGCGGAGTTCGACGAGCTGACCGAGGACAGTGCGCAGACATCGAGCGATGACATCCATCTCGATGCCATTCTCGATGTGCCGGTGACCATCTCCATGGAGATCGGGCGCACCCGCATCAATATCCGCAACCTGCTGCAGCTCAACCAGGGCTCGGTGGTGGAGCTCGACCGGCTTGCCGGCGAGCCGATGGACGTGCTCGTCAACGGCACCCTGGTGGCACAGGGCGAGGTGGTGGTGGTGAACGAGAAATTCGGCATCCGCCTTACCGACATCATCAGCCCCGCCGACCGCATCAAGCGCCTGCAGTGATGCCGCGCCGTCTCTTCAGCCTGCTGCCAGTCATGCTCACTGGCAGCGCCTGGGCCGCGGATCCTGCCACGGCCCCCGCGTCGGGCACCCCGCTGGCCTCCCCGTTGTCAGGCAGCCAGTTCGTCGAGACGCTGCTGGGCCTGGCAGCGGTACTGCTGCTGATCTTTGCACTGGCCTTCGTGGTGCGGCGCTTCGGCAACCTGCCCGGCATGGGCAAGGGACGGATCCAGGTGCTCGGTGGCCTCTCGCTGGGCAGCCGGGAGAAGGCGGTGCTGGTGGAGGTGGAAGGACAACGCCTGCTGCTCGGCGTGGCCCCCGGGCGGGTGCAGACGTTGCACGTGCTGCCGGCGCGGGAGGATTCCTCCTTCGGTGCGGCATTGGACGATGCCGTGTCCGACACCGGGGGCGCCGACTGATGCGCCTGCTGCTGTTGCCGCTGCTGCTGTTGCTGCCGTCGCTCGGCTTCGCTGCGGCGGGTATCGAGGCAATCACCGTGGAGCCGGCCGGGGATGGTGGCCAGACCTACACCCTGACCATCCAGGTGCTGATCCTGATGACCGCGCTGAGCATGCTCCCCGCGGTGCTGATGCTCACCACCTCCTTCACCCGCATCATCATCGTGCTGGCGCTGCTGCGCCAGGCACTGGGCACTGCGCAGACACCGTCGAACCAGATCCTGCTCGGGCTCGCGCTGTTCCTCACCTTCTTCATCATGTCGCCGGTTTTCAACGAGGTCTACGACACCGCACTCAAGCCCTATCTCGACGAGCAGGTCAGCGCCGAGCAGGCCTTTGACGCGGCGCAGGTGCCGTTCCGTGAGTTCATGCTGGCGCAGACCCGTGATGACGACATCGCACTGTTCGCCCGCATCTCGGGTGCCGAGGCACTCAACGATGCCGAGGACGTGCCCTTTTCACTGCTGATGCCGGCCTTTGCCACCAGCGAGCTGAAGACCGCATTCCAGATCGGCTTCCTGCTGTTCATCCCCTTCCTGGTGATCGACCTGGTGGTGGCCAGCGTGCTGATGTCCATGGGCATGATGATGCTCTCTCCGCTGATCATCTCGCTGCCGTTCAAGATCATGCTGTTCGTGCTGGTGGATGGCTGGGCGCTGATCCTCGGCACCCTGGCCACCAGTTTCTACGTGAGGTGAGAAATGGATTCGGATAGCGTCATCGAGATCGGCCGCCAGGCCCTGGAGGTCACCATCCTGCTGGCCGCGCCCATCCTCGGCGCCTCGCTGGTGATCGGCCTGCTCATCGCCATGTTCCAGGCGGCGACCCAGATCAACGAGATGACCCTGAGCTTCGTGCCCAAGCTGATGGTGGTGGCGGCGGTGCTGATGATCGCCGGCCCCTGGATGCTGCGCCTGATCACCGATTTCACCGAGCGCCTGGTGGAAAACATCCCCTTCATGATTGGCTAGGTGGGTATCCGTGATCTCCTTCAGCGATGCCCAACTCAGCCAGTGGCTGGCCGATTTCCTCTGGCCGATGATACGCATCCTTGCCCTGTTCACCGCGGCGCCGGTGCTGAGCATGCGCCAGGTGCCGGCGCGTTTTCGCATCCTGCTGGCGCTGATGATCACCCTGCTGGCACAGCCCATGCTGCCGGCTGCGCCGGTGGTGCCGGTGTTCAGCGCCGATGCCCTGTTGCTGATGGTGCAGCAGGTCGGCATCGGCGCGGCCATGGGCTTCTTGCTGCAGTTGGTGTTCCAGGCGCTGATCTTCGGCGGCCAGGCCTCGGCCTACAGCATGGGCCTCGGTTTTGCCCAGATGATGGATCCGGCCAACGGCGTGCAGGTGCCCATCGTCTCCCAGTATTACCAGTTGCTGGCGATCCTCGTTTTCCTGCTCGGCAACGGTCACCTGGTGCTGATCCAGATGGTTGTGGACAGCTTCAGTGTGATGCCGGTGGCCACCGACGCACTTGGCCGGGCCGGCCTGTATGAGCTGGTGGCCTGGGCGAGTAATGTGTTTTCCGCCGGGGTGCTGATGGCGATGCCGATCCTGGTCTCGCTGCTGCTGGTCAACATCGGCCTCGGTGTGGTCGGTCGCGCGGCGCCGCAGCTCAACATCTTTGCCGTCGGCTTCCCCATCACCCTGATCTTCGGTCTGGTGCTGATGTGGGCCACCCTGCCGCAGGTGATGACCATCTTCAGCAATGTGTTCAACGGTGCCATGACGCTGGCACTGCCGATGCTGTCGACAAGGTAGGCGGGCATGGCCGAAAATCAGGACGGGCAGGAAAAGACCAACGAACCGACCGCCAAACGTCTCAACGAGGCGCGGCGCAAGGGCCAGACCCCGCGTTCCAAGGAACTGCAGACCATGGCGGTGACCCTGGTCGGCTCGGCCTCGTTGCTGCTGCTCGGATCCTCCTTCGCCGACGGCGTCGGCGATATCTTCAACGCCAATTTCACCCTGACACGTGCCGACCTGTTCGATACCGGTACGCTGATACGTCACCTCGGCTCGGCGATCCGCAGTGCGCTGCTGATGCTGCTGCCATTCTTCGCCATTGCCATGGCGGTGGCGTTGCTGGCCTCGGTGGCACTCGGTGGCTTCAACGTCAGCACCGAGTCGATGACCCCCAAGTTCAGCAAGATGAACCCCCTCAAGGGCCTGAAGCGGATCTTCTCACCCAACGGCCTGATGGAGTTGGGCAAGGCATTGGCAAAATTCCTGCTGATCGCCGGTGCCACCGTGCTGTTGATCTGGAGCTGGTGGGGCGACCTGCTGCGGCTGGCCAACAAGGAGGCGCTGGTGTCCATCGTGGAGGGCCTTACCCTGGTGGGCTGGTCCAGCCTGCTGCTGTCGTCCACGCTGATTTTTCTGGCACTGGTGGATGTGCCCTTTCAGCTGTGGAACCACAAGCGGCAGTTGAAGATGACCCAGCAGGAGGTGCGGGACGAGCACAAGGAGACCGAGGGACGGCCCGAGGTCAAGGGGCGCATCCGCCAGTTGCAGCGCGAGATGGCACGTCGTCGCATGATGGAGGAGGTGCCGAAGGCCGATGTCATCGTCACCAACCCGACCCATTACGCGGTGGCGCTGAAGTACGACCAGACAAAGATGAACGCCCCGCTGCTGGTGGCCAAGGGCTCGGACCTGGTGGCAGCCAACATCCGCCGCGTCGGCGAGGAACACGCCGTGCCGGTGGTCGAGGCCCCGGTGCTGGCGCGTGCCATCTATTTCAACACCGAACTCAACGAGAGCATACCCACCGGGCTTTATCTCGCGGTGGCCCAGCTGCTGGCCTACGTGTTCCAGCTGCAGGCCTACGAGAAAGGCAGCGGCGAGGTGCCGGTACGGCCGGAGGATTTCCCGGTGCCGGAGGATCTGCAGCATGACTGAGCATACAGTCCCGGCGCCCGGCCGGTATCAGACAGAGGAGTCACACCGTGGATAGCGCAGCCATCATGGGCAACATCCGGACCATCGGCATCAAGGGACTGGGGGCCCCGATCGTCCTGCTGATGCTGCTGGCGATGATCGTGGTGCCACTGCCGCCGTTCCTGCTCGATGTCTTCTTCACCTTCAATATCGCCATGTCGCTGGTGGTGATGCTGGCGGTGATCTATGCCATGCGTCCCCTGGACCTGAGTGTGTTCCCCTCTGTCATCCTGGTGGCGAC
>JANTHH010000153.1 GCA_024762485.1 Chromatiales bacterium | reverse complement strand
GCGGACAGTGAGTGAAACGAAACGAAATGGAGGAAGTGGGTATGTCACTGAAGAAATTGATCGCGATGGCTGCGCTTGTCTGTGTGCCGGTACTGGGCATGGCGGAGAGCGCCACCAAACAGAAGGTGGAGGTGCCGGCCTTCGACAAGGCAGTGGCGCAGCAGATGGTGCGCATGAGCATCCAGACCTTCCAGATCAACGACGATGTGAGCATCGAGGATGCCATCGACTCGATGAAGCTGCGCGCCAACATGCTCAACTTCAAGCTGGTGGCCGACCTGCCGCTTTCGGAGCAGATAAAGGCATCGGGCAAAAAGGCGCGGTTCATGGAGATCCTGGCCTTCTGCGATGCCCTGATCGCCAAGGAGATGGTGGAGTTCGATCCCATCTTCGCCGGTTTCCTGCCGTGCCGTATCGCGGTGATCGAGGATGAACAGGGCAAGGGCTGGCTGGTCACCACCAACATGGACATGATGCTGCACGCGGTGGATCTGCCGGATCATCTCAAGCCATTGGCGCAGAAGGTGCGCGACACCATCTACAGCATCGTCGAGGCCGGAGTGAACGGCGACCTCTAGTCCCCGGCAACGGCATCAGTTCTGCAGATGGCCGCGGCCCAGGGGCCGCAGGGTCGTGGCGATGCCGGATCTGAACTGGATGAAAACTGCCCGGCATTTGCCGGGCAGTTTGTTTTCAGTCGGCCTGCTGCACCTCGGCCTGTGGTGCGGCGGCCTCCCCACCAGTGGTCAGGTGGAAACGCTCGCCCGGCCGCGCCACCCGGTACCCCAGCTGTTCCATGTAGTCGCCTGCCTGGCGCGATTCGTAGTGATAGAGCACCAGGCGGGCGAGCTGTTCGGCCTTGTAGGAGCCGGGCAGATCGTCCACGCCGGTGTGCGAGGGGTTGCCCTTGAGCGCACAGTCGTGAAACACCGTCTCGCCCTGGCAGGCGAAACGGTTCAGCACCTCGGGGATGGGCCGGGTGTCGCCGGTGAACAGGAAATGCCCGGCCAGTGACAGGCCATAGGCGCTGTTGAACTCGTGGTGGCGCACCGGGAAGACGTTGAAGCGCAGTCCACCGTGCCAGAAGCTCTCGCCCACCGGGATCAGCTGGAAGGCGTCCCAGAAATTGGCACCGCCCTCCGCCAGCACGCTGGGGTAGTCCCCCACCCGGCGGTGCAGCAGCTCCACCAGCTTCATCGGCACGAACAGCTTGATGGGCGTGGTGATCTGCTCGTTGAACCAGAACAGGTAGAACAGGTTCTCCAGTCCGGCGATATGGTCCATGTGGGTGTGGGTGATGAAGATCGCCTCGGGCAGGGCGCCGTCGTAGCGGTGCGCGTGGCTGCGGATGCTCTCGGGTCCGCAGTCGATCAGCAGCAGGGGCGCGGCCTCTTTTTCCAGCACGCAGGACGAGCAGCCGAGGTCCAGCGACTGGGCATTGCCGGTGCCGAGGAATTGCAGGGTCAGGGGGGCGGGCATGGTGTTTGGGTGCCTGTGTTCGATGAGCGCCGATTATACCCGGGCAGTTGTTACGGTTCGTGGATCGGCAAACCCCTGCTGCGCGTGTGGCTGCCCGGTGGAAAACCTGTACCCGACATTCGGCTATCATTGGCAGCCCGAATCCCAGCAAGCAGTCGAGCCATGAGTACAGTCGCCATCCGCCGCCATTCCACCATCCCGGTCCAGGTCGGCCAGGTCACCATCGGTGGCGATGCCCCGGTGGTGGTGCAGTCCATGACCAACACCGATACCGCCGACGTGGCCGCCACCGTGGCCCAAGTGGCCGACCTGGCCCGCGCCGGCTCAGAGCTGGTGCGCATCACCGTGAACAACGAGGCGGCCGCCGCCGCGGTACCGTTGATCCGCGAACAGCTCGATGCCCGGGGCTGCGACGTGCCCCTGGTGGGTGACTTCCACTTCAACGGCCATCGTCTGCTGGCCGATCACCCCGACTGTGCCCAGACACTGGCCAAGTACCGCATCAATCCCGGCAACGTGGGGGCGGGGCAGAACCGTGACGCCCAGTTCAGCGCCATGATCGAGACGGCCATCCGTTACGACAAGGCGGTGCGCATCGGCGTCAACTGGGGCTCGCTGGACAAGTCGCTGGTGGCGCGCATGATGGACGAGAACGCCCGGCGTGCCGAGCCGCTCGATTCCGACCAGATGACCCGCGAGATCATGGTGGCCTCGGCGCTGGAATCCGCTGCCCGGGCCGAGGAGATCGGCCTGGGACGCGACCGTATCGTGCTGTCCTGCAAGATGAGCGGCGTGCAGGACCTGATTGGCGTCTACCAGACCCTGGCCGCGCGCTGTGACTACGCCCTGCACCTGGGGCTGACCGAGGCCGGCATGGGTTCCAAGGGCATCGTCGCCTCCACCGCTGCCCTGGCTGTGCTGCTGCAGCAGGGCATCGGTGACACCATCCGTATCTCGCTGACCCCCGAACCCGGCGGCGACCGCACCCAGGAGGTCCGGGTCGGCCAGGAGATCCTGCAGTCGATGGGACTGCGCGCCTTCATGCCCATGGTCATCGCCTGCCCCGGCTGCGGGCGCACCACCAGCACCACCTTCCAGAGCCTGGCGCAGGACATCCAGTCCTACCTGCGCGAGCAGATGCCGGCCTGGCGGGCCGATTTTCCCGGTGTGGAGGAGATGGACGTGGCGGTGATGGGTTGCGTGGTCAACGGCCCGGGCGAGAGCAAGCACGCCAACATCGGCATCAGCCTGCCCGGCACCGGCGAGCGCCCGGCCGCGCCCGTCTACGTCGACGGCGAGAAGTTCACCACCCTGAAGGGCGATCACATCGCCGACGAATTCAAGCGCATCGTCGACGACTACGTACGTAGTCGCTATGGCCGGGCTTGAGGATCGTCGCTTTACCAAACACCATCAGATTGATGCCCGGGTTCGGCCCGGTCGCGAGTCTTCAGCGTCCTGTCACGCTGCCGGCCGGTGAGCATGGCACCCAGCAGTGCACACAGCGCCAGTGCCCACACGATCATTGGCCCGGCCGGTAAATCGAGCAACGCCGAGGCGGTCAACCCCAGGCCGTAACCGGCCACGCCGATACCGTAGGCCAGTGCCAGGCCCTTGCTGCCGTTGTGTGAACGGCTGCCCAGTGCCGGCAGGATCAGGCTGGCAAACACCAGGTAGACCCCCACCAGTTGCACCGAGGCCGTGACGGCGATTGCGAACAGACCGTAGAAGGCCGCCGGGAATCGCCGCGCACCCAGGCCGAACCAGGCCAGCAACACCACACCGGCCAGCAAGGCGGGCGCCCACAGTTGGTCGAACGAGACCCATAACACCTGGCCCACCAGCAGGTCCTTCAGATGCTCGCCACCGCGTGGATCGTGGGCCAGAAGCAGTACGGCGGCGGTCGCAGCGAGTACGAAGATGCAACCGATCAGTGCCTCCTGGATGCGTGGCCAATGCCGTTCGCACAGGTACAGCAGCAGGGCGCCAGCCACGGCAGCGCCGAAGGCTGCCAACTGCATAACGAGGCCGCCTGGTTCGACGCCCAGGGCATGGGCCCCGATCATTCCCAGCCCGGCGATCTGCGCCACCGCGAGGTCGATGAAGATGATGCCGCGCGCCAGCACCTGGCGGCCGAGCGGCACATGGGTGCTCAATACCAGCAGACCGGCCATCAGGGCCGGGCCGAGGATGGTTGGATCGAGGGTGTCCCAGTTCATGGCTTCCTCATCTCCAGCGCTGTCAGCCGCGACACCAGGGTGTCGAACAGGGCGAACAGATCCGGTGCGCCGTTGTCGGCATCCACGGTAGTGGGCAGCACCAGCACGGGGGTGCCGGTCTGTTGCGACAGCCATCGGGCGGGGCGCGGGTCATTGTTGGGACTGCGGATGATGGCCAGCACAGGGGCGCTCGCCAGCTGCGCCTTCAGGTTCGCCAGATGTCCCGCGGTGGGTGGCAGGCCCGGCTTGGGCTCCAGCGCGGCAGCACGATCGATGCCCAACCAGTCGCGCAGGTAGACCCACTCTGTGTGGTGAACCACCACCGTGCGGCCGCGCAGGCCGGCAGCACGTGCCGACCAGTCTGTCAGGGCGGTCTGCCAGCGTTGTTGGAAGTCGGCCAGGCGCGCCCGATAATAACCGGCGTTGGCACTGTCGATCCGTGCCAGCCGTTCTGCCAGCACCTGCGCCACATGCAGCAGGCGCCGCGGGTCTAGCTGGATGTGCGGGTTACCCAGTGCATGGACATCGCCCTCGCTGCGGTCCAGGTGGCCGGGGACCTCCAGCCGCAATACCTGTTCTGCGGCCATCAGGTAGCCCGGCTGGCCAGGCTGTACCCGCGGGTTGCGGGCACGGCGCAGCAAGACAGGCAGCCAGCCGATCTCGAGTTCAGCGCCGCTGCACACCAACAGGTCGGCCTTGCGCAACCTGGAGATCAGCGACGGCCGTGCCTGGATGTGATGGGGGTCCTGAGCCGCGTTGGTGGCCGACCAGCTGTCGACCTTGTCGCCACCGATCTCCTGGGTCAGGGCCTGCCACTCCGGTTCACAGGCGAATATGGAGAGCTCCGCGCGAGCGGCCAGGGGTGCGAACGTCAGCAGGCCGACAAGCAGTGTGATGAGGATCTTTTGCATGATGTGCACCTCAGTACTGGTGAGCACCGTGGGCGCCAAGGGTCATGATGTATTGCAGCTGGAACTGCTCATCCGCCGGTCCGGGGTGTGAATAATCGCGGGCATATTGCAGCCGCAGCCGGCTGAATTCGCTGTGATTGTAGTCGGTCATCAGGGTCCAGCGGTGGGGGTGGAAGCCACTGATCAGGCCTGATTCCTCCAGTAGCGCGGCATCGGGTTCGCCTGAGGTGTTATTGCTGACGGACAGGTCGTTGTCGCTCCACAAGCGGTCGTAACGCAGCCCCGCACGCCAGCGTGGCTGGAACTGATAAACACCCTGCAGGTAGAAACCATTCTGCGTGCCGCCATAGGGCAGCAGCGCGCCACCGACATCGTTGCGGAAGGTCACCAGGCCATCTTCATCGCGATGGAAGTATTCACCTTGCAGCACCAGGCTGCGGTGACTGGAGGGCAGCCACTTGTATACCAGATCCAGGGCGGTCAGCGTGCTGTCGCCAGCGAAGCTGAAGACCTCTGTGGCACCGCCGCCGTGGGCATGGCCAGCGGCGCGGTCGGTGGGTGAGGTGTGTAGGTGCGACAGGCCGACGCGGTAGCTCTGGTTCATGCCGATGTCGTTACCGATGCGCACGAACAGGTTGTGGGTGTCGCCGAGGAAGCGATCGCCGTCACCACCGCCGGGAAAGTTGTCGCCGCGCAGCAGTTCGGCGCCGAGTTCGACAAAGGTGTCGGTGGGCGCCAGCCAGGTCAGACGCACGCCATCGTCACCATATTGCTTGCCGAGGAAGGCCTGGCTGGTGAGTGGTGCATCGGCGAAGTCCCACGCATGCGTGTGACGGCTGTTGAGGTAGCCGGTTTCGGCATAGAAACGGCCGGCGCGCAGCCCAAAACCGCCCGGAAGGCCCAGGCTGTCGACATAAGCCTCTTCAACTTCCACCACGGTCTCGCCCGCTTCATCGTGCAGGCCGAGGGTGGTCTGTCCATAGAACCAGTCGTCCACGCTGGCCGAGGCCGTCAGTTCGGTCTCTGTCAGGCTCAGTCCCTCGGGTTTGAGACCGGCCTCGCCACCGAGTTGGAAGCCGGGCAGGGTCCAGCTGTCCGGATCTCTGCTGTAGCTGGCGGCACTGCCCTGCAGCACCAGCGAGATGGCAGGGTTGAAGGCGTTGGCCGCACGGGTTGCGCTGGATGACTGTGGCGGGCTGACAGTTTGTGGGATGGGTGAAGGCGGCGGTCTGGTGGCAGCGGCCTCGGCCTGTTGCACACGTGCCTCGAGGGCGCTGATGCGCGCCTCATAGGAGGCCTTCATGTCGTGAATCATGCGTTGCAGTTCAGCAATATCGGGGTTTTCGCCGGTTTCGGCGGCCAATGTGGGGGACGGAATGACGATCAGACCGGCCAATAGGCCGGGCAGGAATGTTCTGCGCATGGTGAACTCCGGAACGGAAAGGGGTGGGCGCACGAGGCGCCGGCCAACAAAGGTCAGATGATCCGGAGGGCGGGCGGTGGACCGCGACTGCAGGGTGCGGGAGTGGCTTGCTGTAGAAACAGGTGATCAAGGGGGGCGGCCAGGCAATGAGATAATGCCGGAGTCGCTGGCAAGGCCTGTGTCGTCGCACTGTGGGCATGGCCAAGGCTTGTGCCGATCAGGCAGATGTCACAGTTGTCCGCTGTCACCTTTTCCAGGTGGTCCAGGGCATGGATCAGCAGCAGCGTTTGCGCGGCCAACAGGCACGCGGCCAGCAGCAGGGGCTGCCAACGGGCCTGCTTTTGATGACCTGTGAGGCGGGCGGAGACCATGTTGTCTTTGATGTTGTACCTGGGTGCTACGGCTTCATGCTAATCCGGCAGGCAAACTCACGTCCAGAAGAAACCTGCCGCCCTTTCGGCACGTACGCCATTGATCCTGTCCTTGTCTGCACG
>JANTHH010000152.1 GCA_024762485.1 Chromatiales bacterium | reverse complement strand
GCAGCCGTCGCTTTCGCAGCTCAGCCCGCCGAGCATGACCTGACGGACCTGGGTGCTGAAGTGGGGGTCGACGGTCCAGTCGGGCTCGTCGATCCAGGCGACGTGCACGGCCCCGATGGGGTGACCGACGAAGAGGAACTCCATCGATGAGCGGACATCGATCAGGACTGCGGCAGGATCGTCCTCGAGCAGTTGGTGGGCCTGTCTGGGGGTCAGTTCGATGACGTCTTCAGGGGTTGCCATTGCCGGTGCTCCATGGATGAACTGGGGGGATCTACAAAAGCTTAGCCGACTGGGTGGGCGGTGTGTCAGCGACGGCCGGCAGTTTCCTGAACGAGTACCCAGGGTGCCGATACCACAGTCCAGAATTCGGTATCGTGCTCATGCCATTCCCTGGCGTCGGCGATCTCGGGGCCGCGCAACTGTCCGCTGCCCATCCATGCCTCGACCTGTGCCTTGTCGTCCTCGGCGATCCGGGCGGCGACCTCGATCAGGTCCAGGTCCGGGGCGACCAGCACCAGTACGCCACGGGCGAAATGGCGTTCGAGTTCCGACCAGCGGGCAGTGCCGGTCTGGGCATTGAGCAGGCTGCGCAGGTCGGGGGTGTCGTCGTCTTGTGACATGGGATACCTGTGGCGGGTGGATTACCGGGTGGCGCATTCTAACTCAGGCGGTGGCCTGCTGGCGGCAGCTCTCCACCATTGCCCGCGCCGGGTTGGAAAGCGTGCGCCGGCGATGGGTGACCAGCCCGAGCCGGCGGATGATATCCGGTGCCAGCGGCAGGGCGATGATGCCGTCGTCAGCCATGGTGGCGGGCAGCAGGCTCCAGCCGAGGTCGGCGGCAACCAGCATCTTCAGGGTCTCGAGATAGTTGGTGGACATGGCCACCTTGAGGCCGTCACCGATACCGGCGACGGCCCGCTCGAGTATGGCGCGGGTATAGGTGGCAGGGCCCGGTAGCACGGCGGGATGCTGCAGCAGGATGGCCAATGTGGGTTCGCTGACGCTGGCCAGCGGGTGGCCGCGGCCGACAAAGAAGTCGAGGGGATCATCCCATATCGCCTCCACGGCAAGGGATTCCGGCGGCTCCACCGGCAGGGTGACGATCGCCAGTTCGATCTCGCCGGCCTCCACCGCCCGGCAGGCGGCCTCTGAATCCATGAAGCGGATGTCCAGCTGCACCTTGGGATGCTGGTGGTTGTAGCTGCGCAGGATGTCCGGCAGCCGGTGCAGGCCGATATGGTGGCTGGTGGCCATCAGCAGGGGACCCGCCACCTCGTCCGACAGTCGGGTGACCAGTCGCTGCAGTTCGCCTGCGGACTGCAGCAGGTCGGTGGCGCGTGGCAGCAACGCGCGCCCGGCGTCGGTCAGTGCGATCTGGCGGCCGAGGCGATCGAACAGCCGGACGCCGAGCTCGGCCTCCAGTCCCGATACCCGCTTGCTCACTGCCGGCTGGGTCAGGTAGAGGGCCTGGGCGGCGCGGGAGAAGGAGCCATGCTCGGCGACGGCGACAAAGGCGCTGAGTGCATTCAGTTCCATATTCCAAATAATAATAAAACAAATGAAAAATATGAATTTGTTTTATATCTCACCACACCCTATCTTTGCCAACATCCTCAATGGCAGCTGAACAACGGAGACGGCAATGGCGGCCAAGACGCTCTATGACAAGTTATGGGATGCCCACGTGGTGCGGACAGATGACGACGGCACCGCGCTGCTCTATATCGACCGCCAACTGGTGCACGAGGTGACCTCGCCGCAGGCATTCGAGGGACTGCGCCTGGCCGGCCGGCGACCGTGGCGACCCACCGCCAACCTGGCGACACCTGATCATAATGTGCCTACCACCGATCGCAGCCAGGGCATCGCCGATCCTGTCTCACGGATCCAGGTGGAGACCCTCGACCACAACTGCGAGGAATTCGGCATCCCCGAATTCAGGATGGACGACATCCGTCAGGGCATCGTCCACGTGGTCGGTCCGGAGGAGGGGGCGACCCTGCCGGGGATGACCGTGGTCTGCGGCGACTCCCACACCGCCACCCACGGGGCCTTCGGTGCACTGGCCTTCGGCATCGGCACCTCCGAGGTCGAGCACGTGCTCGCCACCCAGTGTCTGATCCAGAAGAAGTCGAAGGCGATGCGCATCACCGTGCAGGGCCAGGTGGGGCCCGGCGTCACCGCCAAGGACATCGTGCTGGCGATCATCGGCGAGATCGGCACCGCCGGTGGCACCGGCTATGCCATTGAGTTCGCCGGGCAGGCGATCGAGGATCTCTCCATGGAAGGGCGCATGACCGTGTGCAACATGGCCATCGAGGCCGGTGCCCGTGCCGGATTCATCGCGGTGGACCAGAAAACCATCGACTATGTCCAGGGGCGGCCCTTTGCCCCGGGGCCGGACTTGTGGCCGCAGGCAGTTGCGTCCTGGCAGGAGTTGCACACCGACCCGGGGGCGCTGTTCGACAAGGAGGTGATCCTCGATGCGGGCTGCATACAGCCCCAGGTGAGCTGGGGAACCTCACCGGAGATGGTGGTGGCGGTCACCGAGCAGGTGCCGGACCCCGATGCCGAAACGGACAGTGTCAAGGCCGAGGGGATGCGCCGTGCCCTGGCGTACATGGATCTCAGCCCCGGCACCCCGATCACCGAGATCCCGGTGGACAAGGTGTTCATCGGTTCCTGCACCAATTCGCGCATCGAGGACCTGCGGGCGGCGGCTGCCGTGGCGCAGAAGGCGCTGGATGCCGGCCGCCGGGTCGCGGCCGGCGTCAGGCAGGCGATGGTGGTGCCGGGGTCCGGCCTGGTGAAACGGCAGGCGGAGGAAGAGGGGCTGGACAAGGTGTTCACCGCGGCCGGCTTCGAGTGGCGCGAGCCCGGCTGCTCCATGTGCCTGGCGATGAACGCCGACCGGCTCGAGCCGGGGGAGCGCTGCGCCTCCACCTCGAATCGCAATTTCGAGGGCCGTCAGGGGCAGGGCGGGCGCACCCACCTGGTGAGCCCGGCGATGGCTGCGGCCGCCGCCGTGGCCGGACATTTTGTCGACGTGCGCGAATTCTGAGGAGAACAGGGATGGAAAAATTCAACACCTTCACCGGCGTGGTCTGCCCGCTCGACCGCGCCAATGTCGACACCGACGCCATCATCCCCAAGCAGTTTCTGAAGTCGATCAAGCGTACCGGTTTCGGCCCGAACCTGTTCGATGAGTGGCGCTATCTTGATCGGGGAGAGCCGGGCCAGGACAACAGCAAGCGTCCGTTGAACCCGGACTTCGTCCTCAACGACCCCCGTTATGCGGGCGCACAGATCCTCCTGGCACGCGACAACTTCGGCTGCGGCTCCTCCCGGGAGCATGCCCCGTGGGCGCTGGTGGACTACGGTTTCAGGGTGGTGATCGCCCCCAGTTTTGCCGATATATTTTTCAACAATAGCTTTAAGAACGGCCTGTTACCCATTGTCCTTCCGGAAGAAACTGTTGACAGGCTGTTCCAGAAGGCCGGTGGCGAGACGCCGCTGAAAATCACCGTCGATCTGGCGAGTCAGCGGCTGCTGCTTGATGACGGGGAGGAGATCCGCTTCGAGGTGGACCCCTTCCGCAAGCACTGCCTGCTCGAGGGACTCGATGACATCGGTCTGACGCTGCAGCATGTCGACGAGATCCGGGCCTACGAGAAACGCCGCAAGACAGAGGCGCCCTGGTTGTTCTGACGAATCCACCGCAGCAGCCGTACCCAGGGGGCAGGCGCCCCGAGACGGATCGCCGATCCGGGACGGGCACTGCCACACAAGATCGAGACAGAAGGAAATCAACGAGATGACAAAACGCATTCTGGTACTGCCCGGCGACGGCATCGGCCCGGAGATCGTCGGCGAGGCGATGAAGGTTCTGGACCGGCTGGTGGGCGAGCACGGGCTGACAGTGGAACTGGATGAGGGCCTGGTCGGCGGTGCCGCCTACGACGCACTCGGCACGCCGCTGCCGGATGCCACCCTGGAGATGGCAAAGGAGGCGGATGCGATCCTGCTGGGTGCCGTCGGCGGCTACAAGTGGGAGGCGCTGGAGATCGCGGTTCGTCCGGAGAAGGGTCTGCTTGGCCTGCGTGCCGGCCTCGGCCTGTTCTCCAATCTGCGGCCGGCGCTGCTCTATCCGCAACTGGCGGATGCCTCCACGCTCAAGCCGGAGGTAGTGTCCGGGCTCGACCTGATGATCGTGCGTGAACTCACCGGCGGCATCTATTTCGGTCAGCCGCGCGGTATCCGTGAGCTGGATAATGGCGAGAAACAGGGCTTCAACACCCTGGTCTACGCCGAACACGAGATCGAGCGCATCGTCCGCTCCGCCTGCGAGATCGCCATGAGGCGCGACAAGCGGGTCTGCTCGGTCGACAAGGCCAACGTGCTGGAAGTCACCGAGCTGTGGCGCGAGGTGACCGAGCGGGTGGTGGCCGCGGAATATCCTGAGATCACCCTCTCGCACATGTATGTGGACAACGCGGCGATGCAGCTGGTGCGGGCGCCCAAGCAGTTTGACGTGATGGTCACCACCAACATGTTCGGCGACATCCTTTCAGACTGCGCCGCCATGCTCACCGGCTCCATCGGCATGCTGCCTTCCGCCTCGCTCAACGAGAAGGGGCAGGGGATGTACGAGCCCATCCACGGCTCGGCACCGGACATCGCCGGCAAGGGCATCGCCAATCCGCTGGCCACCATCCTCTCGGTGGCGATGATGCTGCGTTACTCGCTGGACGAGGCTGCCCTGGCGGAGAAGATAGAGGTAGCAGTCAACAAGGTACTGGATGACGGTCTGCGCACCGCGGATATCATGTCTGAAGGCATGACCGAGGTGGGCACCGAGCAGATGGGCGACGCGGTGGTGGCCGCGCTTTAACCGGACAGGATGACAGTGATGAAACGTGTGGGTTTTGTGGGTTGGCGCGGCATGGTGGGCTCGGTGTTGATGGAGCGGATGCGCGAGGAGAACGACTTCGCCGCCATCGATGAACCGGTATTTTTCACCACCTCACAGGCCGGTCAGGCCGGGCCGGACGTCGGCAAGCCGATCCCGCCACTGAAGGACGCCACCGACATCGATGCACTGAGGGAGATGGAGGCCATCGTCACCTGCCAGGGTGGCGACTACACCAACCGCGTCTACCGCGAGTTGCGTGCCAGCGGCTGGGACGGCTACTGGATCGATGCCGCCTCCACCCTGCGCATGGCGGATGACACCATCATCGTCCTCGATCCGGTCAATCGCGAGGTCATCGACCAGGCGCTGAGTGCCGGCAGGAAGGACTTCATCGGCGGCAACTGTACGGTCAGCCTGATGCTGATGGGGCTGGGCGGGCTGTTTCAGGGTGACCACATCGAGTGGATGACGGCGATGACCTACCAGGCGGCCTCCGGCGCCGGCGCGCGCAACATGCGTGAACTGCTGGTGCAGATGGGGCAGCTCGAGGCGGCGGCCGAGCCCATGCTGTCGGACCCTGCCAGTGCCATACTCGATATCGACCGGGCCGTCACACAGGCCATGCGTTCGCCGGACTTCGCCACAGAGAACTTCGGCGTGCCCCTGGCGGGCAGCCTGATTCCCTGGATCGACAGGAAATTGGACAACGGTCAGAGCAAGGAGGAATGGAAGGGCTGCGTCGAGACCAACAAGATCCTCGGTCGTGATCAGTCCATCCCCATCGATGGATTATGTGTCCGCATCGGCGCCATGCGTTCACACAGCCAGGCGTTGACTATCAAGCTTCGGCAAAACCTGCCGCTGGATGAGATCGAACAGATGCTGGCCGAGGCCAACGACTGGGTGCAGGTGATCCCCAACCAGCGGGAAGTCACCATGGCCGAGCTGACACCGGCAAAGGTGACCGGCACCCTTTCCGTACCGGTGGGTCGTCTGCGCAAGATGAACATGGGGGATGAATACCTCTCCGCCTTTACCGTGGGTGATCAGTTGTTGTGGGGTGCGGCAGAACCATTGCGCCGCATGCTCAACATACTGCTCACACGGTGAACCGGATCACAGCTTGAGCGGTTGCTGTCCCGCGGACCGCCGTGGAGCGCTTCAGCCCGTGTCGCATGTTTGGTAAAAGCCCTTTGGTGGGCTATAGTTAGCCGAAAATTGTCAGGCTTGTTCTGAAGATAATTGCGAAGGGCATACCCACCGGAAGGCACAGCGCCCCGGTTGCCGTTCCAAAAGAGGAGGATGCATGGTCCGCAGGCTGGTATTGGGAATGGTGTTGATGGGGTCTGCGGTCGTGGCCCGCGGACTCGGGCTCGGGGATATCGAGACCCGTTCCGCACTCAATCAGAATTTCAACGCGGAGATCGCGCTGCTCTCGGTCAAGACCGGCGAGATCGACGGCGTCCGGGTCTCCCTGGCCTCGCCGGATGCCTTTGAGCGGGCCGGTGTCGATAGGCCCTTCTTCCTCTCCAAGCTCCGCTTCAAGGCGGCCCGGCTGCCCGATGGACGCGCGGTGATCCGCGTCACCTCGGATCAACCGGTGCAGGAGCCGTATCTGGATTTCCTGGTGGAGGTCAACTGGCCCAACGGCCGCCTGCTGCGCGAATACACCGTGCTGCTCGACCCCCCCACACTCACTGACCGGCGGGCAGCGGTGGTTGAGGCGCCTACACGTTCGG
>JANTHH010000151.1 GCA_024762485.1 Chromatiales bacterium | reverse complement strand
CTGAGAGATGAAACTCATACATCTAACCGATCCCCACCTGTGCTCGCCAGGCATGAAGATCTATGGCCTGGACCCATTGGCACGACTTAACGCCGCAATAGACAGCGTCAATGAAAGCCACGCCGATGCCGAGGTCTGCGTCATCACCGGCGATCTGGCGCACAGCGCCCAACCCGAGGCCTACAAGGCACTGGCCGAATGTCTAGATCGTCTGCTTGTACCTTGTCACCTAACCATGGGAAATCATGACGACCGGGCAGTCCTGCGCCGCCATTTGCCTGATATCGGCGCTGACAGCAACGGATTTGTTCAATCCCGCCTGCAGACGGCAGCAGGCGGATTCTATCTGTTGGATACAGTACAGGATGAAACTCATCAAGGCGCCTACTGCAAGGCCCGGAGGGATTGGCTTCAGCGCGAACTGGACGCTTTTCCAAACGACGATGCGTTCTTGTTCACGCATCATCCACCATTCAAGGTGGGCCTCGAAGCTATGGACAAAATCGCGATCCGCAATGAAGATGCCCTTGCCTTGGGCGAGTTACTGGACGCGTACGACAATATCCGCCACCTGTTCTTTGGTCATCTGCATAGACCTCTGAGTGGATCGTGGCGAGGTATCAGCTTCAGCACCCTCCGCGCCACAAATCACCAAGTCTGGTTGGACTTTCACCCCAGTGACATTATCGCTGGGAGTCATGAACCACCGGCCTACTCAGTGGTGTTGATCGATAGCGATCAGCTGGTGGTACATACCCATGACTTTCTCGATAGCTCCCCCAGGTTCGCCCTCGGACACTGGCAGTGGGACGAATGGAATAAGGTGGATCCGCGGGAAATCCGGGCCTGAGCTCGGACTGAAAACAATGACACTCCTGCAGATATTTCCCTGTCAGAAATCCGGTATCTGTTCTACTGCCTTTCATCGCGGGATCTTCTTACAGCGACGCCCGATCTGACGTCCACAGTCGGCGACCCCTCGGACCTCAACAGCAGGTCCAGGGGATTTCCCCGCCCATCTCCCGGCATTCAGTCTAGCCACTCCGTAAAGGTTCCTCGAACAGCCTGAAAATAGCCCCTATCGCGGTATCAGGCCGAAAGACCCGCAAAAGAACTACCGTCTACGACAACCACACGATTCGTCTATACAAACATCATCGTATGACAGCAGCGTCATGCTTCTTAAACGAATGCGTCATACCCCGTCCTGACAATGCGCGCGAAACCTAGGAGGTGGGGCATGACTCACAGCATACGAATTGCGGGATTGAACAAGACATTCGGTCAGGGCAGCAAGGCGCAACACGCCCTCAGGGATATCAACCTGGATATCGCCCCTGGCGAGATGGTCGCTCTGATCGGCGCATCCGGGTCCGGCAAATCCACCCTGCTCCGCCATATCGCCGGCCTCGAACGTGGTGATAGGAAAAGCGGCCAAGGCCTGATCGAGGTGCATGGGCGCGAGGTCCAGTCTAACGGACGAATCCAGCGCGGAAAACGCCAACAGCGCGCCGACACCAGCATGATCTTCCAGCAGTTCAACCTCGTCAGTCGCCTGTCCGTTCTGACAAATGTGTGCCTCGGCCTCCTCGGTCGCATTGCCGAGTGGCGCGGATCAGCGGGCCTCTTCAGCAAGGCAGAAAAGATTGCCGCCATGGAGGCGTTGGACCGCGTCGGCATGAGCCGCTTCGCCGCGCAGCGTGCCTCGACCCTGTCCGGCGGGCAGCAGCAACGTGTAGCGATAGCCCGTACCTTGGTGCAGAGCGCCAAGCTCATTCTCGCCGACGAGCCGATTGCCTCACTCGATCCGGCATCCTCCGAGCGCGTGATGCGCGCTTTGGCAGAAATAAATCAGAGCGGCATCACGGTGATCGTGTCGCTACACCAGGTGTCCTACGCCACCCGCTACTGCCCCCGCACCTTGGCGATGCGTGACGGAGAGGCTGTATTTGACGGCGAAAGCACCGCCCTGACGCCCGACTTTTTGACCGAGCTGTATGGAGAAGACAGCGAAGAACTCATCCTCGGCAAAAAGCGCACGCAAGACGCCGGGGAAGAGGTTTACGACCATTCGAACGAGGTCGCCTTGGCCACTGCCGGCTAGTGCCGAAACGATTTGACCATTCCCTTTTATTACCTGTAACCGGAGAAGACTATGATCCGCAAAATGTTCCTGGGCGTCGTCGCCGCAACCCTACTCACCGGCTCCGCCTTTGCCAAAGATACGTATAAACCGCTCGACGGCGATCCGAAGATCATCAACTTCGGCATCATCTCGACCGAGTCCACCATGAGCCTGCGCGAGCAGTGGGTGCCCTTCCTCAAGGACATGGAGAAGGCCCTGGGTATGAAAGTAAAGCCGTTCTTCGCCCAGGACTATGCCGGCATCATCGAAGCGATGCGTTTCGGCAAGGTGACCGTAGCCTGGTTCGGCAACAAGTCCGGCCTGGAGGCGGTCGACCGTTCCGGCGCCGAGGTGTTTGCCCAGCAGTCCAATGCCGACGGTAGCCGCGGGTACTACTCGCTGATACTGACCAACGTCGACAACAAGAACGTCAACTCGCTGGAAGACATGTTCAAGCAATGTGGCAAAGGTAAGGATTTCGGCATTGGTGATCCGAACTCCACCTCCGGCTACCTGGTGCCGTCTTACTACGTGTTCGCCAACAACAACATCGTACCCAACGAGTGCTTTAAGACCGTGCGCAACGCCAACCACGAGACCAATCTGATGGCGGTGGCCAACAAGCAGGTTGACTATGCCTCCAATAACACCGAGCAGATGGAGCGCACCCACAAGCGCGACCCAAAAGCCTTCGCCAAGGTAAAGTACATCTGGAAATCTCCGCGAATCCCGTCTGACCCGATGACCTACCGCAAAGATCTCAGCCCGGAACTGAAGGACAAGATCAGCGCATTCTTCCTGGCATATGGTCGTCTCGGACCGAACGCTGCTGCTGAGCTCAAGACACTCAACAGCATGAGCGGCGGCCTGGGCCCGTTCCACCGTTCCAGCAACGCCCAGCTGTACCCGGTCCGTCAGCTGAAGCTGTTCAAAGAGAAACTGAAGATCGAAGGCAATGCGAACATGGATGCGGCCAGAAAGAAGGCCAAGATCGCCGAGATCGACAAGCAACTGCAAGAGCTTGAAGTGCTGTCCGCCAGCTCCATGGGCGTTGCCGCTAACTGAGCTCGCCCTCGACCGGCGCAACCCGGCGCCGGTTCCTGCCCCTCCCGACCCGGGAGGGGCATTCTCGAACTCGAAGTATTGAGTGACCAATCATGTCCCGTACCGCTACTGCAGACCCCCGCCACCTGGAGCCCCCCAGACGTGAACTGAAACAGACGGTCACTTATTACCTTTCCTGGGCTGCCGCCTTTGTCGTCCTGGCATGGGCTTGGGGCGGGGCTGAGATGGACCCACTGTTGCTGCTTGAAGACGCGGACAATATGTCCATGTTCATCGAGGGTTTCATGCCCCCCGACTTCACCAACTACCCCAACTACCTGCACGACATGTTGGTGACGGTACAGATCGCCATCTGGGGTACCGTATTGGCAGTGGTTTTGGCCGTTCCGTTTGGCGTCTTGTCAGCGGAAAACATCGCCCCCTGGTGGATCTATCAGCCGGTTCGTCGTCTCATGGATGCCGCGCGCGCGATCAACGAAATGGTGTTCGCAATGCTGTTCGTGGTCGCCGTCGGCCTCGGCCCGTTCGCTGGCGTGTTGGCGCTGTTCGTGCACACCACTGGCATTCTTGCCAAGCTTTTCTCCGAAGCGGTGGAGTCCATCGACCCGAGGCCCGTCGAGGGTATACGCGCCACCGGCGCCGGCCGCCTGCAGGAGGTCATCTTCGGCGTGATTCCGCAGGTCCTACCGTTATGGATCAGCTACTCCCTGTACCGCTTCGAATCCAACGTGCGCTCGGCCACGGTTCTGGGCATTGTTGGCGCCGGGGGTATCGGGCAACCTCTGTACGAAATGATCCGCGGCTTCTACTACCACGAAACCGCGGCGATCATGATCATCATCGTTGTCAGCGTCAGCCTGTTGGACATCTTTTCGCAGCGCGTGCGCAAGATGGTCATATAGCCATGACGACTGCACCTCTACCACTAAAGCAAGCCGGCCTGCGCAGCCTGATCGTCAACGGCCGGGTCTTGCACCCGCACGGCGAACTGCTAAATGCCTCGCTCCTGATCGAGAAGGGTCGTATTGCGGCCATCTGCGATGACGCACCCAAGGTTGACCAGGTACTGGACGCGCGCGGCGCACTGGTGCTGCCCGGGATAGTCGACCTGCATGGTGATGCCTTTGAGCGCCAGCTGTTGCCACGGCCGGGGGTACAGTTTCCGCCCGAACTGGCGCTGCTCGAGACCGATCGACAGATGCTCGGCAACGGCATCACCACCGCGTTCCACGGCATCACGTACTCTTGGGAACCCGGTCTGCGAGGGCATGACAGCGCCTTCGCCCTGATCGAACAGATCGAACAGCTGCGGCCGCATCTGCGCTGTGACACCCGCATCCACCTGCGCTGGGAAACCTTCAATCTGGCTGGCGAGCAACACGTTGCACAACTGTTGCGCGAGAGACGCATCGACTTGCTCGCGTTCAACGACCACATCAATGATATCCGCGACGATCTGCAAGCCGGCAAGCGCCACAAGCTCGGCGTATACACTCATCGCACCGGCCTCGATGCCGACGCCTTCAGGGATCTGTTCGAGCAGGTCGCAAGTCACGCGGAGCAGGTTCCCGTTGCGGTTGCGCGCCTGGCAACACTGGCTACGCAACTCAATATTCCCTGCGCCTCACACGACGACGACTCTTGCACTACCCGCCAGCGGTTCAATCACTTGGGCGTGAAGTTGAGTGAATTTCCGGTCAACCAGGAAGTTGCAGAACTGAGTCGTCGCCTGGGTAACCCGGTTATCCTCGGCGCGCCCAACGTCGTGCGAGGCGGCAGCCATTGTGGCCGCTTGGACGCCATGCAGGCGGCCGCGCAAGGGCTGTGCGATGTCCTGACATCTGACTACTACTACCCTTCTCTACTCCGCGCCGTGTTCCTGCTCATGGAACGCAACGGCCTATCGCTGGGCGAGGCCTGGCCCCTGGTCGCTGCCAATCCTGCGGACGCGGCCGGCTTACACGACCGTGGCGAGATCGAAGCGGGCTGCCGCGCGGATCTGCTGCTGGTCGATGACAGTGGCCCTCTCCCCGAGGTTGCCATGACCCTGATCGGTGGCCAGGTCGCATACGCATCGCGCAACTGTCTGGCAGTCTGATTCGCCACCGCACTGGCAAGGGAGCCGCAACATGCAACACATCAACCGCTTCCCGGACCTGCCCGGTACCGAAACCAACCTGGGAGAACAGCCGACCATTCACCCGAGTTGCACTATCCGCGATAGCGAGATCGGCGCCTGGACCGAGCTTATGGCCAATACCTCAATGGTGGAATCGACCTTTGGCGACTATAGCTATACCGCCGGCGATGTGGACATCATCTACAGCGATATCGGCAAGTTCTGTTCGATCGCTTCGCATGTACGCATCAACCCGGGCAATCACGCCATGTGGCGCGTCACTCAGCACCACATGACCTATCGACGCAAGCAGTACGGATTCGACACCAAGGACGACACGGAATTCTTCGACTGGCGACGCTCACACCGCTGCCGCATCGGCCATGATGTATGGATAGGGCATGCCGCAGTGGTCATGCCGGGCGTCAATATCGGCCATGGTGCCGTAGTCGGCGCGGGTGCGGTAGTCACCAAGGACGTTGGGCCCTACCAGATCGTCGGCGGCGTCCCGGCCCGCCCGATCCGACAGCGCTTTCCGGACGAGGTGGTTGAGCAACTGCTGGAGATCGCCTGGTGGGACTGGGACCGCGCCGAGCTTGAAGCGCGCTTCCATGAGTTGCTCGACCTGGATGCATTCCTGGATCGATATAGGCGGACCAGGGCATGAATTCAGGTTTCGAATATCAGCTGGACCCGGTCTCCAGCCCAAAAGGTGTAACCAAAAGACACTGGCCTATCCTCGGCATCCACGTCGAGGCTCTCGGTGACCAGGATCGGCCGTTTGTTCGGCTGGGCCAGCAGATCCGCCTCTTCACGCCGTGGCAGGCGAGTGGTCACACGGGTGACCTTGCGAAAATAGTCCTCCACCCCGCACTGACGCAACGACTCGGTGATCGACAGGGTCTGCAACGCATAGGGTTTGATGTCGGGGAAACGCGCCTTATTGAAATAGTCTTCGGACAGGCTCAACGGCCGGCCGTCGACCTCGGCGAGCGAGCGCAGACAAATGACCGCACGTCCACGCAGCATGCCCAGCGATTCCGCCACCCTGGCATTCGCCTTTTTTACTTCTGCCGACAAGATGCGTCGCCCACGGGACCGATTCTGCCTTTCGACCGATTCTGTAAAACGCGTGCGCTTGCCAATCTGGTAATCCAGTACATGCTCCTGCACGAACATGCCGCGGCCCTGCTCCACCCGCAACAGCCCCGATTCCACCAAGCTCGCCACCGCGCGCCGTATCGTATGCCGATTCACCCCAAACCGCTCGGCCAACACATGCTCGGTTGGCAAACGCTCTCCCGGCGCATAACTGCCTTCAAGGATCGACGCCTTGAGACTGTCGCGAATTTGTCGCCACAACGGCAACTTTCT
>JANTHH010000150.1 GCA_024762485.1 Chromatiales bacterium | reverse complement strand
CGGGTCGCGTACAATCGTCGACTTCTGTAACCGGACCACAAGGTGTCTGTTCCATGCTGGAGGTGCGAAACCTCGCCTGTATGCGCGGCGACCGGCGGCTGTTCGCCGACCTCGACTTCGCCCTCGAACCCGGCGAGCTGCTCTACGTGCACGGCCACAACGGCAGTGGCAAGACCACCCTGCTGCGCACCCTGTGCGGGCTGATCCGTCCGGAGGCGGGCGAGGTGCTGTGGCAAGGCGAGGATATCCGTGGTCTGCGCGAGGATTTCACCCGCGAGGTGCTCTACCTCGGCCACAAGAACGGCATCAAGGGCGACCTCAACGGACTGGAGAACCTGCAGGTCGCCAGCGTGCTGGACGGCTTTCCGATCAGCGAGCAGCAGGCCTGGGACGCGCTGGAGCGCATCGGCCTGGACGGCCACGAGGACCTGGAGACCAAGCTGTTGTCCCAGGGCCAGCAGCGACGTGTGGCGCTGGCCCGCCTGCTGGTCAATCGGGCGCGGCTGTGGGTGCTCGACGAGCCCTTCACCGCGCTCGACAAGGACGCGGTTGCCCTGCTGCAGACAGTGATCCGGGGGCACCTCGGTGGCGGCGGCATGGTGGTGCTGACCACCCACCAGGAGGTGGCGCTGACCGACGGCGAGGCGCGCCGTCTCAAACTCGGCTGGCGGCACTGAGCCATGTTCACGGTATTCGCCTGGGTGGTGAAGCGGGACCTGATGCTGGCGATGCGCAGCCGCTCGGACCTGTTCACCGCGCTGTTCTTCTTCGTCATCGTGGTCAGCCTGTTCCCGCTGGCCATCGGCCCGGAGCTGGAGACCCTGCGGCAGATCGCGCCCGGCGTGGTGTGGGTGGCGGCGCTGCTGGCCTCGATGCTGGTGCTGGAGCGGCTGTTCGCCGCCGATCATGCCGATGGCAGCCTGGAGCAGATGCTGCTCTCGCCCCAGCCGGTGTCGCTGCTGGTGCTGGGCAAGGTGCTGGCACACTGGCTGGTCACCGGGGTGCCGCTGGTGGTCGTCGCGCCGCTGCTCGGCCTGCAGTACGACCTGGACAGCGAGGCGCTGGGCGTGTTGCTGCTGTCGCTGCTGCTGGGCACCCCGTCACTGAGCCTGATCGGTGCCATCGGCGCCGGGCTGACCCTGGGTCTGCGCAACGGTGGGGTGCTGGTGTCGTTGCTGGTGCTGCCGCTGTATGTGCCGGTGCTGATCTTCGGTGCCGGGGCTGTGGAGGCCAGCGTCTCGGGCCTGGGGGCACAGAGCCACCTCTACCTGCTGGGCGCCATCCTGGTGATGGCCCTGCTGCTGGCGCCGCTGGGTGCCGCTGCTGCGTTGCGGGTGTCGGCCGAATGATGCGGCTGGGGGAACCCGGCTTTGCCAGGGTTGTCACACTCGGGTACGCTTTTGCGGCCTTTGCGCCCGGCCTGCTGCCGCTGCCATCTGATCGAGTAGGATAGACATTGAGTTCCCGTCTGATTAACTGGTTCCGCTTCTCCTCCCCCGCCACCTTCTATCCACTGGTCGGGCGTCTGCTGCCGTGGGTCGCTGCCAGCGCGGTGCTTCTCATCGGCATCGGTCTCTATCTGAGCTTTTTCGTCGCCCCCACCGACTACAAGCAGGGCGAGGGCTACCGCATCATCTTCGTCCACGTGCCGGCCGCCTGGATGTCCATGTTCATCTATCTGGTCATGGCCTTCTGGTCGGCCATGGGGCTGGTGTTCAACACCCGGCTGTCGGCGATGATGACCCAGGCGCTGGCGCCCACCGGGGCGATGTTCACCTTCGTCGCGTTGTGGACCGGGGCCTTCTGGGGCAAGCCCATGTGGGGTACCTGGTGGGTGTGGGATGCGCGACTGACCTCGGAGCTGATCCTGCTGTTCCTCTATATCGGTTATATCGCACTGACCTCGGCCATCGAGGACACCCGCCGCGCCGACCGCGCCGGTGCCATCCTGGTGCTGGTGGGGGTGGTGAACATCCCGATCATCTATTTCTCCGTGGAGTGGTGGAACACCCTCCATCAGGGCTCGACCATCAATTTCCGCAAGGAATCCTCGATGACCTCCACCATGCTCTGGACGATGCTGATCATGGCGCTGGGATTCTGGGCCTACACCATTGCTGCGGCCTTCAGCCGTGTGCGTTCGATCATCCTCGAGCGCGAGCGCAACACCAGCTGGGCACAGGAACTCGTGGCCGGGGAGGAGGTCGACAAGCATGGCTGAGTTTTTTCACATGGGCGGTTACGCCCTCTATGTCTGGGGCTCCTTCGGGGTCACGGCATTGTTGATGATCCTGGAGCCTATATTGCTCCACAAGCGTCACCAGGCCGCAGTGCGGCGGGTGGCGCGCATCGCCCGCATGCAGCGGGCCGAGGTGAGGAAATCATGAAGGCACGACAAAAACGACTGATGTTCCTGCTCGGCGGGCTCGCCGCGCTCGGCATTGCCATCGCCCTGGTGCTGAGTGCGCTCGAGGGCAATCTCTCCTACTTCTTCTCGCCCAGCGAGGTGGCCGCCGGCAAGGCGCCGCAGGACCATGTGTTCCGCATCGGCGGCCTGGTCAAGGATGGCAGTGTCAGGCGCAGCACGACGGATCTGAGTGTTGACTTCGTGGTCACCGACAACGAGCGCGAGGTGGCGGTGCGCTACACCGGCATCCTCCCGGACCTGTTCAAGGAGGGGCAGGGGATGATCGCCACCGGCCGGCTCGGTGCCGACGGCGTGTTCGTCGCCGACGAGGTGCTGGCCAAGCATGATGAGGAATACATGCCGCCCGAGGTGGCTGCGGCGCTGGAGAAGGGTCACAAGGAGGGGGTGGCCGGCATGAAGGGTGCGGAGGCGAAGCCGCTATGATCCCGGAGATCGGACACTTTGCACTGGTGATGGCACTGCTGATGGCGCTGGTGCAGGGCATCATCCCGCTGATCGGGGCACAGACCCGCAATGCCACCTGGATGGAGCTGGCACGTCCTGCCACCTATGCCCAGTTGTTGTTCATGGCCGTGTCCTATGCGGCCCTCACCGCGATATTCGTCAACAACGATTTCTCCGTGGCCTATGCGGCACACAATTCCAATACCTCGCTGCCGCTGCTGTACCGGGTCTCCGGTGTCTGGGGCGCGCACGAGGGATCCCTGCTGTTGTGGGCGCTGACCCTGTCTGTTTGGAGTGCCGCACTGGCCCTGTTCAGCGGCCGCCTGCCCGCGGACATGCGCGCGCGCGTGCTCGGCGTTCTCGGTCTGGTGGCGGTGGGTTTCATCCTTTTCGTGCTCGCCACCTCCAACCCCTTCGAACGCCTGTTCCCGGCTGCAGTCGACGGTCGTGACCTGAATCCACTGCTGCAGGACCCCGGTCTGGCAATCCATCCGCCGATGCTCTACATGGGGTACGTCGGCTTCTCGGTGCCTTTCGCCTTCGCCATCGCCGCCATGCTGGGTGGTCGCCTGGATGCCGCCTGGGCCCGCTGGTCCCGTCCCTGGACCCTGGTGGCGTGGGTATTCCTGACCCTGGGCATCACCCTCGGCTCCTGGTGGGCCTATTACGAACTCGGCTGGGGTGGCTGGTGGTTCTGGGATCCGGTGGAGAACGCCTCCTTCATGCCCTGGCTGGTGGGCACGGCGCTGATGCACTCGCTGGCGGTGACCGAGAAGCGCGGCGCCTTCAAGGCCTGGACGGTGCTGCTGGCTATCTTCGCCTTCTCTCTGAGCCTGCTCGGGACCTTCCTGGTGCGCTCCGGTGTGCTGACCTCGGTGCACAGCTTCGCTGCCGATCCCGAGCGCGGCACCTTCATCCTCGCCTTTCTGGTGATCGTGGTGGGCGGCTCACTGCTGCTCTACAGCTTGCGTGCGGCGGAGGTGAAGTCCGATGTCAGTTTCGAGATCATGTCACGTGAATTCGCTCTGCTGGGCAACAACCTGCTGCTGGTGGTGATCGCCGCCATGGTGCTGATGGGCACCCTCGCGCCGTTGCTGGTGGATGCGCTCAACGCCATCTTCCCCGCCCTGCAGATCGGCAAGCTGTCGGTGGGCTTCCCCTGGTTCAACTTCATGTTCGTGGTGTTCGCGATCCCCTTGGGCATCCTGCTCGGTATCGGTGCGACGGTGCGCTGGAAGCAGGACTCTGCAGCGCGCCTGTGGTCGCGTCTGCGTCTGCCCCTGTTCGCCAGCGTGGCGCTGGGCACGGCACTGGTGGTGCTGTTCATGCCGAGTTTCGCCTGGAAGGCCGCGCTCGGCGTCTCGGTCGGCCTGTGGATCGTGCTGACCACCGTCCAGGGCATCCGCGAGCGGCTGCGTGACGGGCGCCGCTTGCTCAGCGTGCCGCGTGGATTCTGGGGCATGTCACTGGCCCACCTCGGGGTCGCGGTATTCGCCATCGGCGTCAGCCTCACCGCCATCTACAGCACCGAGAAGGACGTGCGTCTGGCGCCTGGCGATGTCTACGAGATGGCCGGTTACCAGTTTCATTTCGATGGGGTGAAGGAAGGCACCGGCCCCAATTACCGGCTCTCGCGTGGTCACATCACGGTCACCCGCGGCGAACAGTTGGTGGCCGAGCTGTACCCGGAGAAAAGGGTCTACTTCTCCCAGCCGATGCCGATGACCGAGGCGGCCATCGATGCCGGCCTGTTCCGCGACCTGTTCGTCGCCCTGGGCGAGCCCATCGGCAGTGACGGGGCCTGGGCTGTGCGCATCTATCACAAGCCCTTTGTGCGCTGGATCTGGCTCGGGGGATTGTTCATGGGTCTCGGCGGCCTGCTGGCAGCCAGCGACAGGCGCTATCGCCTCCAGGCCCGGCGCGCTGCCCGGCTGGAAGGCGCCGCGGCCGCCAGTGCCTGATTGTTTCAACACCCTATCTCGGATTTTTGATCGATGAAGAAATTTGCCGTGTTCGCCGGCTTCATAGTCGTGGCCAGCCTGCTGGGCTGGGCGGTGTGGAAGTCGATGGACGATCCCTCCTACGTCCGCACCATCCCCTCGCCCCTGATCGGCAAACCGGCACCGGCCTTCGACCTGCCGTCACTGCTGGACGAGGGTCAGCGGGTCAGCAGCGAACAGTTCAGGGGCAAGGCCTGGCTGCTCAATGTCTGGGGCTCCTGGTGCCCGGAATGCTGGCGTGAGCAGCCCTATCTGGTGGAGCTGGCCGGCAGCGAGGATATCCTGCTGGTAGGCCTGAACTGGCGTGACGAGAAGGTCGATGCGCTGGCCATGCTGCGCCGCGCGGGCAACCCGTTCGATGTCATCGCCTACGACTACGACAGTGAGGCCGCCATCGACTGGGGGGTCTATGGTGCGCCGGAGACCTTCGTCATCGACAAGCAGGGGATCGTCCGCTACAAGCATGTCGGCGGTATCACGCCCGCGGTGTGGGCGGGTGAGCTGGGACAGAAATACCGTTATTACGCGGCGGAGGACTGATCGATGCGTATCCTGATGGCCCTGCTTCTCTGCCTGGGCATGTTGCCGCTGCATGCCGCCACCGAGGTGCTGACGTTCGACAACCCCGAGCAGGAGCGGCTGTACAAGGGGCTGACCGAGGAGCTGCGCTGCACCGTCTGTCAGAACCAGAACATCGCCGACTCGAACGCCGACCTGGCCACAGACCTGCGCCGCAAGACCTACAAGCTGGTTCGCGAGGGCAAGTCCGAGCAGGAGATCCTCGACTACATGTCGCAGCGCTACGGCAATTTCGTGCTCTACAACCCACCCAAGACCGGCGGCACCCTGCTGTTGTGGATCGGCCCCTTCATCATGCTGTTGTTCGGCCTCTACCTGGTGGCAAGGATCGTGCGCCGGCGCCGTGCAGCTGCCAATCCAACATCCGACCAATCCGCAGACGAAAACCTGGAACGTGCCAGGCAGCTGCTGCGTGACGCCGACGAGGACAAATCGTGACAACCTTCTACATCATCGTCGGCATCATGCTGATGGTCGCCGTGGGCATCCTGGCGCCCACCCTGTTGTTTACCCGCCGCGTCGATACCAGCAGCAGGGTGACGGAGAACGTGACCATCGCCCGTGAGCGTCTGGCCGAACTCGGTATTGCCCACGACAAGGGTGACTTGGGTGACGCCGAGTACGAGCAGGCCCGGACCGAGCTGGAAAAGTCCCTGGCGGGCGACCTGGACCAGGAGGCCGGGGAGGCCAGCGGCAAGGGCGGTCTGGTGTTGCTGCTGATCTTGCTGGTGGCCCTGCCGCTGGGCAGTCTCGCACTTTACCGGCATTACGGTGCCCCCCAGCACATCGACCTGGTCGGGCCGGGAGAGCCGGCGCAGCGCGCGACCCCGGAGAAGCCCTCGGTGGAAGAGATGCTGACCAAGCTGGAGCAGCGTCTGCAGGCCAACCCGGACGATGCCGACGGCTGGTATATGCTTGGTCGCTCCTACATGGCATTGGGGCGTTTTGAGGACGCGGTAAAGGCCTACGAAGAGCTCCACCGGATCGTCGGTGATCACCCCGCGGCGCTGGTCAGTCTGGCCGATGCCATCGCCATGACCCAGGACGGGAAACTGCTCGGCCGCCCTGAAGCGCTGGCGTTGAAGGCCCTGGAGGTCAGCCCGGAAGACCCGACCGCGAACTGGCTGGCGGGCAAGGCGGCGGCGGAGCGCGGCGATGCCACCGCAGCCATCGCCTACTGGCGGGAGGCCGCAAAGGGTCTCGCCGAGCGGCCCGAGCTGCTGGCCGAGATCGACCGGCTGATCCAGGAGACGGCAACCGCAGCCGGCATCGAGGCCGCGCCGCTGGCAAAGACAGC
>JANTHH010000149.1 GCA_024762485.1 Chromatiales bacterium | reverse complement strand
CCCGCCGAGTCCGACGACGAGGCGGTGCGGGTGGAGCTGTTCGATGACGAGATCGAGTCCATCAGCCTGTTCGACCCGCTCACCGGCGAGCAGCTGCAGAAGGTGCCGCGCTACACCGTCTACCCCAAGACCCACTATGTCACCCCGCGCGAGACCATCCTCGGTGCCATCGATGCCATCAAGGCCGAGCTCAAGGAGCGCCTCGAACAGCTCTATCAGGCCAACAAGCTGGTGGAGGCGCAGCGGCTGGAGCAGCGCACCCGCTTCGACATCGAGATGATGCTGGAGCTGGGCTACTGCTCGGGTATCGAGAACTACTCCCGCTATCTGTCCGGCGGCGCACCCGGCGAGCCGCCGCCCACCCTGTTCGACTACCTGCCCGACAATGCGCTGCTGGTGGTGGACGAGTCCCACGTCACCATCCCGCAGATCGGCGGCATGTACCGCGGCGACCGCTCACGCAAGGAGAACTTGGTGGAATACGGTTTCCGCCTGCCCTCGGCGCTGGACAACCGGCCGCTGCGCTTCGAGGAATTCGAGGCGCGCAAGCCGCAGGCGATCTATGTCTCGGCCACCCCCGGCAAGTACGAGAAGGCCAAGGCATTCCCGATTTGTGAGCAGGTGGTGCGGCCCACCGGCCTGGTGGACCCGGAGATCGAGGTGCGTCCCGCGGGTGCCCAGGTGGACGACGTGCTGTCGGAGATCCACGAGCGGGTGGCCATGGGTGACCGGGTGCTGATCACCACCCTGACCAAGCGCATGGCCGAGGATCTCACCGACTACCTGATGGAACACGATGTACGGGTGCGCTACCTGCACTCGGACATCGACACCGTGGAGCGGGTGGAGATCATCCGCGACCTGCGCCTGGGTGAGTTCGACGTGCTGGTGGGCATCAACCTGCTGCGTGAGGGTCTGGACATGCCCGAGGTCTCGCTGGTGGCCATCCTCGACGCCGACAAGGAGGGCTTCCTGCGCTCCGAGGGCTCGCTGATCCAGACCATCGGCCGCGCCGCCCGCAACGCCCGCGGCAAGGCCATTCTCTACGCCGACAGGGTCACCGGCTCCATGCAGCGCGCCATCGAGGAGACCGAACGGCGCCGCCACAAACAGCTGGCCTACAACGCCGAACACGGCATCACGCCGAAGACGGTGGAGAAGAAGATCGCCGACATCATGGAAGGCGCCTATCCCGGCGCCCAGGTCACGGCGAAGAAATACGCCAGGATCGCCGAGCAGGAGGCCGAGTACGCCGCCCTCACGCCGGCGCAGATGGCGCGCAAGCTCAAGGAGATGGAGAAGCAGATGTACGAGCATGCGCGCAATCTCGAATTCGAGGAGGCGGCGCGTGTCAGGGATCAGCTGAAGCGCCTGCAGTCGAAGGGACTGGTGGCCTGAGGCGTCGGTTCAGATGTGGACCCACCGGTGGCCGGCCTCTGCACCGGGCATACTTCGCCAATGAATGTCCCTTTCCTCACCTGGATTGGGCGCTGCTGGTCACGCCCCCAACCGACACTCACGGCCATCTACGCCTGCCAGGGTGCGGGTGAACCGCCCTGTGCCCTGTCGGTGGCGACGGTGGAGCAGGGCCGGGGCCTGGTGGGTGATCGATATCACCAGGGTCGCGGTTACTGGCGCGCGGTCGAGGCCTGCCAGCTGACGCTGATCACCGCGCACGATCTCGCCCGGGTCCGTCGCCGCGGCGCCGTCCGGCTCGAGCAGGGCGAGCACCGGCGCAACCTGGTGGTCAGCGGCATCAGCAGTCGCCAGCTGCAGGGACAGCGGTTTCGCATCGGCCAGGCCATGTTCGCCTACCACAAGCCCCGCCCACCCTGCGGCTACATCGACAAGGTCAGCGAGCCGGGCATGTGCCGCGCCCTCGGCAGGCATGGCGGCATCTGTCTGCAGGTGTTGCAGGGTGGCGAGATCAGGGCGGGGGACCCGCTCATCCTCGAGTCCAACGGGTCACCGCTCAGCCGATGATCAGGCTGATGCCGAGGAACAGCGGTGTCAGCAGCGCGGCTGCCACGTTCATGCCGAGATAGGGCACATGGCTGCCGATGGCGCTGCCGAAGCGGCGTGCCCCGAGGTAGGCGATGAACCCCCCGGTCAGCGGGATGGCGGCGATGAGGCCGAGCCCGGGCAGGTAGCCCCGCATCGTGCCATAAGCAATCACTGCCAGCGCCGCCAGCAGGAGCAGCCCGTAGACCCGCGTGCCGGCGGTGATGCCGTAGGCGATGGGGAAGTGGTGACGGCCGACGGACCGGTCTGCCTCGATGTCCGGAAACTGGTTGAGCAGCAGCAGGTTGCTGGCGAGCAGGCCGGGCACCAGCGATACCAGCCAGGGCAATGCGACGGTCTCGCCCGTCAGCACGAAGTGAGTGCCGCCGACCATCAAGGGCCCGAAGGCGAGGCCGGGGGCAATCAGGCACAGCCAGGGATGGCGGTTCAGCCAGGGGGTGTAGCTCAGCACGATCGCCAGGCCCAGGATGCCGATAGGCAGCAGCGTCGGTCCGCGCAAATAGACGAAGTACAGGCCCACCAGGCAGGTCAGCAGCAGGGCGAGGACCGACAGACCCAGCACCGCACCGCTCATCCGGGGGTATTCGATCAGTGCGCCGCTGCCGCCACTGAAGGGCGTGCGCTCGGTGCGCGTGTCGAGTCCGCTGCGAAAATCGGCATATTCATTGAGCATGTTGACGCTGACATGGGCACCGATGGCGCCGATCAACACCAGGCAAAGCAGCCACAGGTCGAGCTGTCCCTGGGTCGACCAGGCGCTGGCGGCACCGAGAAACACGCTGCTCAGGGTGAGCATCAGAAAGGGCAGGCGGGCGGCCCTGCCCAGGGTCGCGGCTACGCCCATGGTGCTGCTGTCGCCGCGTGGCTGCGGACCCCGTGCCGGTCCGTCTTCATTCGGCAAGGATGTCCAGGCTGACCGCCAGTGCCTCGTCCAGCGAGCGGGTCAGGTTGATCTCGCCGTGGGTGCTGTGCAACCCGGCACGGCGCAGCTTGAGGATCATCCGCGGCTGCAGGTTGTTGATGATCAGGCTGATGTGCCTGGCGCGCAGATCCTTGATGATGGATTCCATGGCGATGATGGCGCTCATGTCGATCATCGACACCTTGGACATGTCGAGGATGACCACCCGCACATCACCGCTGGTGACGCTGATGTTCTTCAGTGCCTTTTGCGCCGAGCCGAAGAACAGCGGGCCGTTGATGTCGTAGATGGCCACCTCGCTGGGGAAGCGGGGATCACGCGCGTTCTCCTCGCTGAGATTTTCCACCTCGGTCAGCTTGATCGTACGATGGATGAACAGCATGGCCGCCAGTCCCATGCCGACCGCCACTGCCACGGTCATGTCGAACAGCACGGTCAGCGAAAAGCAGGTCAACAGGGTGATGATGTCGTCGCGCGGTGCAACCCGCAGGGTGCGCACGAAGTGCCCCGCCTCGCTCATGTTCCACGCCACCATCAGCAGCAGGGCGGCCATGGACGCCATCGGGATATAGGCCAGCAACGGCGCCAGCAGCAGGATCGAGATGAGGATGAACAGCCCATGCACCACCGAGGCCAACGGCGAGCTGCCGCCGGCGCGGATGTTGGCCGCGGTGCGGGCGATGGCGGCAGTGGCCGGGATGCCGCCGAAGAAGGGGACGATGACATTGCCGATGCCCTGGCCGATCAGTTCGTCGTTCGGATTGTGCTTCTTGCCCGACATGCCATCGGCCACCACCGCGCACAGCAGCGACTCGAGCGAGCCCAGCACCGCGATGGTGATGGCGGCGCCGAGCAGCGTGTTGACCAGCTCGAAGGAGATGCCGATCGGCTGGCCGTCCGCGCCGGGCTGCTCCCAGGGCGGGATGAAACTGGGCAGGAGCGGCGGGATGCCATCGCCGCTCACGCCGTCGATCAGATAGTGGAAGCGGGTGCCGATGGTCGCCACCGAGAAATCACTGCTCAGCTGGCCCAGCAGCCAGGCGAGCAGCGAGCCGAGGGCCAGCGCCACCAGGTGACCGGGGATGCGGGATTTCAGGCGCGGCCACAGCAGCAGCACCGCGAAGGTGAGCGCGCCGATCAGCAGTTCCTGATCGTTCACGCTCGGCAGGGCGTGCCACAGGGTCGAGACCTTTTCCAGGTAGTGGCCGTCCAGCGATTCGATGTCGAGCCCGAGGAAGTCCTTGATCTGCAGGGTGGCGATGACCACGCCGATGCCGGCGGTGAAACCCACCGTCACCGGGTAGGGCACCACCTCGATCAGCCGCCCCAGCCGCCCCAGCCCCATGAGGATGAGGATGATGCCGGCCAGGAAGCCGCTGATCAGCAGGCCGCCGAGACCGAACTGATGCACGATGGGCAGCAGCACCACCACGAAGGCCGCGGTCGGCCCCGAGATGTTGACTTTGGAGCCGCCCGCCAGCGCGGTGACGATGCCGGCGACGATGGCGGTGTAGAGGCCGTGTTGCGGTGCCACGCCACTGGCGATGGCCAGCGCCATGGACAGCGGCAGTGCGATGACGCCGACGGTGAGACCGGCAAGCACGTTCGCCTGCACGCTGCCCCAGGAACATTCGTGGCTGATGGAGTGGCGGATGGCGGAGAACATGGTCTTTCGGGCCCGGTGGCGTGCTGAAACCCGCAGCACCGTGCAATTCTACGCTTGGCGGCAAGGCATGTCAGCGGGCCCTACCAGGAATCGTCGCTCGCCCAGCGCTGCAGGAAGACCCGTTCGCGTTGCCAGTGATGGCGACCCGGTTTGCGGTTCAGATCCCCGGCCCCGGGCATGATCGAGCAGCCATGCACCTCGACCCCCGTCAGCCCGCCGCGCAGGCTGGCGATCCAGTGCAGCATGATCAGGCCGGCGCTGGGCGGGGCCTCGAGCGCGGCGACCAGTTCCCACCAGACGCTCCCGGGGACGAACAGGTATTTGTCGGGGGCAAGGTCCACGGGCAGCAGCGGGCTGAAGTCCAGCCGCTGATAGAGGCTGTTGTTGCCCGTGAGGACGATCCAGGAGATATCGTGGTCGCCGCGGGGCGGCACCGACGTGTTCGGGGTGCGCACCCAGGCATGGCGTGTGCCGGCGGGCAGCGGCAGGTCATGGGCGGGGCGGTTGAAGTCGATGACCAGGGTGTCGGCGTCATCCGTCAGCCGGGGTGGCGTCCCGATGGGCCCGTTGCCGAGCACGACGATGCGATGACCGGGCTCGGCGACCCACGCCGCGAAGGCCTCGCGGGTCTGCGCCGCCTGTTGCAGCAGCCGGGCGAGGGCAGGCTGGCGGGCCTCGGGCCGGTCCCGATGGGCCAGCCAGCACAGCGCCGGATTGCGCTCGATCAGGTCCGCCAGTCGCCGGCGATTCGCCTCGAAGTAGGCAATCGCCGCGTCCACCTGGCCGGCCTCCAGCAGGCAGGCGAGCAGGAAGGCCAGGCGTGGGACGGAGCGTGTCTGCAGCAGTTGCCCGGCCGCGGCGGCGAGGATGTCGCGGGCCTGTGGGTCGAGCTTGCGCAGGGTGCGCAGTGCGTCGATCCAGCCGGCCGACAGCGGTGTGCTGGCTGCCAGCAGCCTGCGACAGTCCGCGGCCAGTCGCCGATCATAGCGGCCCTGGTAATCGCGCCACAGCAGCGAGGCATGCAGTGCCTGGCGTGACAGCGGGTTCATGCCGACTGCCCGCCACGGGCGAGAAAGTCGATGAAATGTTCTGCCTGAACCTGCACATCGCTCTCGAGCTGGCCGGGGCCACAGGCCAGCGCCCGTTGCTGGCGATAAAAGTCGTCGTCGGTCAGCGCCAGGATGTGCGCGTACCAGGCCTGCTCGCTGTCCGCGATCAGGCAGCCCTTGCCGACGAAACGTTCGGCATCGGCGATCGGCGAGTAGAGCGTGGGCACGCCGAAGGCGCTGGACTCGATCATCTTCAGAGCCGACTTGCAGCGGTTGAACGGGTTGTCCGCCAGCGGTGCGAGGTTGACCCAGGAGGCGGCCACCTGCTCGCGGTAGCGCGCCGGCGGCAGCAGGCCGAGGTGATGCACCGGCGCCTGTTCGCGCAGCCGGTGCACGTCCATGCGCCCGACCACGTGGAACTCGATCTCCGGCCGCTCTGCCAGCACCCGCCGGATCGCCGGCCAGGCCACCGCCAGGTCGTGCTCGTGACCGCGCGAGCCGGGGAAATAGGTCAGCCGTTTGTGCGGCTTGGGAGGCAGTTCATCCGGCGAAGACTGCCAGCCAGGCAGCCGGGCGTTGTGGATCAGCTGGATATTCGCCTGCGGGTGGACATGGTGCAGAGCCGCCGCCAGTGGTTCGGTGGAGACGGTGAAGTGCTCGAAGCCGTGGATGAACGCGCGGGTGCGGCTGAAGCGTCGCGCCAGAGTCCTGGCCTTGACGTGGCCATGGATCACCCCGGGATTGTGTGTGTGCACTGCCGGGTCGAAGATCAGGTCGTCGAAATCGATCACCGTGGTGATGCCCTTCTTCTTCAGCAGGCCGCCGATGGCGCGACACAGATGGGAGCCGTTGGGGCGGTGCAGCACGCAGATGTCCGGGCGGCTGAACAGCAGGTGCTTGATGGCCTGCAGCGCGTGGCTGTAGGTCACGCGGAAGCCGTGATGGCGCAGCGCCTGGCCGAGATTCTCGCAGCGATAGAGCATGGAGGCGTTGATGCGATAGTTGCCCGGCTTCGCCACGAAGCTGATGAACAGGATGCTGGGGTGATTGCTGGTCAGGCGTTGCGGCATGCAGGGCGGTACGGCTATCCGGGGTCGACGACCGGCCATGATGACATCCCGTTGC
>JANTHH010000148.1 GCA_024762485.1 Chromatiales bacterium | reverse complement strand
TAGCCGATAAGCTGCCAGTTGCTGCTGCGTGGCCCTTCGGCGAGCAGGCTGTCCTCGATGGTCACCAGGCCGGCGTTGGGGAGGTCCACCAAGCGACTGTCCCTGGCATTCAGGGAGGCGAGGAAGGCGCCGCGGATCTCGGTGAGGCGTGCCCGTGATTTCAGCTCATGGCCTTCGTGGCGGGCATTGACGCTCCAGGAGCGGATGAAGTGAAGCTCGCCGCTGCCGACATAGACATTGTGCCCAAGCTGGCCGTCCTCGTCGTAGCCGCTGTCATGGAAATAACTGTCGAGGATACGGATGCGGCCACCCTTGTGACCGGTCAGAATGCCCATCTGGGCATGGTGGAAATGGACGCCGAGCAATGTCAGGTCCCCGCCCTGCTGGCGGATACAGGCACCGTTGCCACTCGATACCTTGATGCCCACGCACGCCAGGCCCTCGACGGTCAGGTCCCGGTTGCTGACCAGCGCCCCCTTGCCCCTGACCGCCGTGCGGTAAAGGATGGCACCCGGCTCGCCGATGAGGTGCAGGCCGGGGTTGTTGATCTGCGCACCCTGCCGGTAGCGTCCCGCACGCAGCAGCAAGAGGGTGCCGGGACTGGCCCTGTCGACACTGTGCTGCAGGCTGTCCGAATCGCAGAGTTCCGCTTCGCCGGCTGTCGGACAGAGACGGACAAGATCGCGGCTGCGGGTGGACAGCAAACGGTTGCTGGCAAGCTGCCAGCCAGGGCTGTCACCTGCCACCGAGTCGCCGATCAGGGTGATGCCGTCGGCCAGGCGGAATCCCGCTTCGTCGCCGCCGCGACTGCGGACCAGCTGCGCCAGTCCGCTGGCGAAGATGTTGCGCAGCGTCAGCGCGGTGGCTCCCGGGCCGGCTTCCACCAGTGAACCACAGGGTGCGGGGCTGCACCGGCCGCGTACCACCAGGTCGCTGACTACCCAATAGGGTGCATCGATGGTCAGGCTGCCCGTGCTGCTCACCTCGATGATCACACCCTCGATGGATGCCCCCCGCAGGACAATGGGGCGGGTGGCAGTGCCGCCACGCCCGGCGCGCAGTTTCAGGTCTGCAGGCAGGCGGTAGATGCCCGGGGACAGGGTGATGACACTGCCGGGTTGTGCCCCCTCGATGGCCTGCTGCAGCGCCGGCACGGAATCGACATGGATGGCCTGCAGCGGGGGGGCAGTCTGTAGTTGCCAGATGCCACTGTCTGCGAGGCTGATGGGCTGTCCGAGCGAACCATAGCGCGGTGCGGTGTCCCAGCGCAGTGCGCTGGCACCGTCGCCGGTCCAGCGTGGCAAATCGTAGGCGATATCCCGCGCATAGCGCTGCTCGGGATCGCCCAGCAGCCCGCTATCGAAGAACAGGGTGTGTATGGCCTGGTTTACCGGTGCCAGGCGGGGTGATTTCGCCTCGAGCTGCGCACCCAGGTCGTAGAGATAGAGGTCGAGCGGCTGGGCCGACCGATGGTAATGCCAGTAGGCGCCGCCAAGTACAGCGAGGTTCGCGGCCAGCCCCGATAGCAGCAGGTAGCCGATGACGAGCCGCCTGATGCTGTTGAGTGGGCGTCGTTTGGACATGGCATGGAGTTCCCTTTATACCGATCCCCAGCTTGCCGCAGCGGGGCTGGCAGCGGCAAGTCGGATTTCAGTATTGCACGGGTGCCTCACTTGGCACACGACGCCGCTAAGGCTATAGTCGCCCGTCCGGCCCCAACCCCCATGGGAGAGTCCTGCCCGCTGCCAACGCGAAGGGCAGGCACCGAAGGCGCAAACCCGCCCGGAATCGCTCAGGTATCAGGACCATGGGGATGAGGTCACAACGATCTCGGGCCGACTCTGGAGAGCGGCGCTGCCCGGCAGCGTCCACCGACGGGGCAGAAGCCATGGCTTCAAACTCTCAGGTTTCTAGGACAGAGGGGCGGCGCGGATTTCCATCACCGGAGGTCCTGCGCCGCCCTTTTTCGTGCCTGACACAGGAGCTGCCAATGGACAAGACGACCGTACTCAACCAGGCCCACCGTGACATGGGGGCGCGCATGGTGTCCTTCGGTGGCTGGGACATGCCCGTCAATTACGGCTCGCAGATCGAGGAGCACCACGCGGTGCGCCGTGATGCCGGCATGTTCGATGTCTGTCACATGACCGTGGTGGACCTCAAGGGCGAGCGGGTGCGCGACTTCCTGCGTCACCTGCTGGCCAATGACGTGGCCAAGCTCAAGACCCCGGGCAAGGCACTCTATTCCTGCATGCTGAAGGAAGATGGCGGCGTCATCGACGACCTGATCGTCTACTTTATGGCTGATGACTGGTTCCGCATGGTGGTCAATGCCGGCACCACCGAGAAGGACATCGCCTGGCTGGAGAAGCAGGCACCTGCCTTCGACGTCAGGGTCGAGCCGCGTTTCGACCTGGCGATGATCGCGGTGCAGGGTCCCAACGCCCGCGAAAAGGCGCTGCCGCTGCTGCCGGCGGATGTGCGCGCCGCCGCTGCCGATCTCAAGCCGTTCACCGCGGCCAGCGGCAGCTGGTTCGTGGGCCGCACCGGCTATACCGGCGAGGACGGTTTCGAGGTGGTACTGCCGGAGGACGAGGCGGAGGCCTTCTGGCGGGCGCTGGCCGCGGCGGGCGTCGCGCCGGCTGGGCTGGGGGCCCGTGACACCCTGCGTCTGGAGGCCGGCATGAACCTGTATGGGCAGGACATGGACGAGACCGTCAGCCCACTGGAATCCGGCCTGGACTGGACGGTCTCGCTGGATGACGAACGTGACTTCATCGGCAAGTCCGCCCTGCTGTCGCAGCAGGAAAAGGGCGGCCTGCGCAGGCTGGTCGGCCTGGTGCTGGAGGGGCGCGGGGTACTGCGCAGCCACCAGAAGATCTTTGACGGCGAGCGCGAGGTGGGCGAGATTACCTCCGGCGGCTTCTCGCCCACCCTGGGGCGATCCATCGCCCTGGCCCGCGTCGCAGATGACGCCGGCGAAGGGCTGACCGTGGACATCCGCGGCAAACGGCTGCCCCTGAAGCGGGTCAAATACCCCTTCGTGCGCAACGGCAAGGCCTGCATCGAACTCTGAAACCATCTGAACCTGGGGGACCCGACATGAGTGACACACCCGCAAATCTCAAATACACCAAGACCCACGAATGGGTGCGTGATGATGGTGATGGCCTGGTCACCATCGGGATCACCGATCATGCCCAGGAGCTGCTCGGCGACCTGGTCTTCGTCGAGTTGCCGGAAGTCGGTGCCGAGCTGGAAGAGGGCGGCGAGTGCGCAGTGGTGGAGTCGGTCAAGGCCGCGTCCGACGTCTATTGTCCGCTGGCGGGCGAGGTGGCGGCGATCAACGAAGAGCTGGTGGATGCCCCCGAGACCATCAACGAGGACCCCTACGGCAAGGGCTGGCTGTTCCAGCTCAAGCTGGTGGATCCCGGTGCACTGGACGAGCTGATGGATGCCGAGGCCTACGCCGACTACGCCGAGTCCGAGGAGCACTGATGCCGTTCGTTCCACACAGCGACGACGACGTCCGGCAGATGCTGGAGGCCATCGGGGTCGACAGCATTGACGACCTGTTCGACGAGATCCCCGCTGATCTGCGCTGCGGCGAACTCACCGCCATCCCCGAGGGCATGAGCGAGCTGGAGATCAACGCGCTGATGGCGCAGCGCGCGCGGGCCGATGGTCAGCCGCTGTGCTTCATCGGCGCTGGCGCCTACGACCACCACATCCCCGCCGCGGTATGGCAGATCACCACCCGTGGCGAATTCTACAGCGCCTACACCCCCTACCAGGCCGAGGCCAGCCAGGGCACCCTGCAGCTGCTGTACGAATACCAGAGCATGATGACCGCGTTGATGGACATGGACGTGTCCAACGCCTCGCTCTACGACGGCGCCTCGGCGCTGGCGGAGGCGGTGCTGATGGCGGTGCGCGGCAACCGCAAGTCGAAGTCCAAGCGGGTGCTGCTGCCGCGCAGCCTGCACCCGGCGTACCGCGCGGTGGCCCACACCATCGTGCGCAATCAGCAGATCGAACTGGTGGAAGTGCCCTTCGACCCGGCGGGCGGCCACACCGAGCTGGCGGCACTCGAGCAGTATGCCGGCGAGGACTTCGCCGCGCTGGTGATCCCCCAGCCGAATTTCTTCGGCGTGCTGGAGGATGTCGACGCTCTCACCGACTGGGCCCACGCCAACGGCATGCTTGCCATCGGCGTGGTCAACCCGCTGGCGATGAGCGTGCTCAAGCCACCGGGCCAGTGGGGCGGGATGGGGGTCGACATCGCCTGTGGCGAGGGCCAGCCACTGGGCGCACCCCTGTCATCGGGTGGGCCCTATTTCGGTTTCATGTGCACCACCGACAAGCTGGTGCGGCAGATGCCCGGGCGCATCATCGGCAAGACCGTCGACCTCGACGGCAAGCCCGGCTACACCCTGACCCTGCAGGCGCGTGAGCAGCACATCCGCCGCTCCAAGGCGACCTCGAACATCTGCACCAACCAGGGGCTGCTGGTCACCGCCGCCACCATCCACATGTCGCTGCTCGGTGGCGAGGGGCTGGCCCGCGTTGCCGGTGCCTGTCATGCCAACACCAGCGAACTGGTCGACAGGCTGACGCAGATCGATGGCGTCGAGCCGGTGTTCGACCGGCCGGTGTTCCATGAGCGGGTGGTGCGTCTGCCCATCGCCGCGGCCGATGCGCTAAGGTCGCTTGCCGCGCACAACGTGCTCGGCGGGCATGATCTGAGCCGCGATTACCCGGAACTGGACGGCTGCCTGCTGGTGTGCGCCACAGAACTGCGTACTGCCGACGAGATCCAGACCTATACCGAAAAACTGTCGCGGGTGATCGCAGCCCGCACCCAGCCGGGCTGCCCGACCAAGCCCAAGTTCAACTAAACCGGATACAACAAAGGAGCCAGACATGGCCGAGATCACCCTCGAAGGAAACCCGATTCATACCAATGGCGACCTGCCGGCGGTCAACACCGTCGCGCCCGATTTCAAGCTGGTGGCCACCGACATGAGCGACAAGACCCTGGCGGACTTCGCGGGCAAGAAGAAGCTGCTGAACATCGTCGTCAGTCTGGATACCGGTATCTGCATCGATTCCAGCAAGCTGTTCCAGGACAAGCTGGCCGGCCGGGATGACGTGGCGGTGATCGTCATCTCCGCCGATCTGCCCTTTGCCCAAGCGCGCACCTGCGAGGGTGCGAATACCGACGTGACCACCCTGTCGATGATGCGCTCCAAGAACTTCGCCAAGGACTATGGCGTGCTGATCACCGACGGCCCCCTCGCCGGTCTGTGTGCACGGGCCGTGCTGGTGCTGGATACGGACAACACCGTGCTCTACTCCGAGCTGGTGCCCGAGATCGCTCAGGAACCGAACTACGACGCCGCCCTCGCCGCGCTGGGCTGAATCCTGCCTGTCGGGCATTCAAACGCAGAGAAGCAAGATGCTGATTTACCAACAATCCCGCCGTGGCCGCCGGGCCACAGCTCAGGCACCGAAACAGGGGGCCGAGCTGGCCGGCATCCCCGAACAGTTCCGCCGCGCCGATCTCCCGGCCCTGCCGGAGGTCTCGGAGATGCAGAGCGTGCGCCACTATACCCGGCTGTCACAGCAGAATTTCAGCATCGATACCGAGTTCTATCCGCTCGGTTCCTGCACCATGAAATACAACCCGCGGGCCTGCAACAGCCTGGCCATGCTGCCCGGCTTCCTGGCCCGCCACCCGCTGGCGCCGGCGACCCACAGCCAGGGTTTCCTCGCCTGCATGTACGAGCTGCAGGAGATGCTGAAAGAGGTCACCGGCATGCAGTCGGTGTCGCTGGCGCCGATGGCCGGCGCCCAGGGCGAGTTCGCCGGGGTGGCGATGATCCGTGCCTATCACGATGCGCGGGGCGACGATGCGCGCTGCGAGATCATCGTGCCCGACGCGGCCCACGGCACCAACCCGGCCACCGCCGTGATGTGCGGCTACAAGGTGAAGGAGATCCCCACCAAGTCGGACGGTGACGTCGATCTGGAGGCGCTCAAGGCCGCGCTGGGGCCGCAGACCGCGGGCATCATGCTCACCAACCCGTCCACCGTGGGGGTGTTCGAACGCCACATCCAGGAGATCGCGGCGCTGGTGCACGAGGCCGGTGGTCTGCTCTATTACGACGGGGCCAATCTCAACGCCATCCTCGGCAAGGTGCGTCCTGGCGACATGGGCTTCGACGTCATCCACATGAACCTGCACAAGACCTTCTCCACCCCGCATGGCGGTGGCGGCCCGGGTGCCGGACCGGTGGGTGTGAGCGAGCGTCTCGCGCCCTTCCTGCCGGTGCCGCTGGTGACCCACGACGGCCATGACTACGACCTGGCCGGCATGGATGAGCGCCCGCAGAGCATCGGTCCGCTGTCCGCCTTCGGCGGCAACGCCGGGGTGCTGCTGCGTGCCTATGTCTATGCCCGCATGCTCGGCCGCGAGGGCATGGTGCGGGTGTCCGAGTACTCGACGCTCAACGCCAACTACCTGATGAAGCGTCTGGCCGATGCCGGCTTCACCCTCGCCTATCCCGAGCGTCGCGCCACCCACGAGTTCATCGTCACCCTGAAGAAAGAGGCGAAGGAACTGGGCTGCAATGCCATGGACTTCGCCAAGCGGCTGCTCGACTACGGCATGCATGCCCCCACCACCTACTTCCCGCTGCTGGTGCCCGAGTGCTTCCTCATCGAGCCCACCGAGACCGAGGCGCTGGAGGTGCTGGACGACTTCGTCGAGGCGATGACGAAGATCCG
>JANTHH010000147.1 GCA_024762485.1 Chromatiales bacterium | reverse complement strand
ACTGGTGCTGGTACCGGTGGTCCGGGCGCAGTTCGAGCAGGTCGAGGCATTCGACCAGAGCGACCGCGGCAGCGGTGGTTTCGGGCATTCCGGGCGGCACTGAGTCCCGCACGACCGGCACTGAGGGATACAGACAAGGATGAAATTGGGCCGAAAAAAGAATGCTGCCGGGGAGCGGGCACACAGCCGTGGGCATGGCTTGTTTTTCTACCAGTTGCCGAGCGTGCTGGTATCGACCCTTGTCATCCTCGCGCTGGCATTTCTGGCGCGCTACCTGATCGTCGATGCCACCCAGTCGCAGGCCCGCATTGCCATGGAACGGGCGGCCCGTCTGCTCGCCAGCGAGGTGGCGACAGAGATGCGCATGCGTCAGCATCTGCTGCGGCTGCTGGCAAGTCGCCCCGAAGTGGTCTCGGTCCTGAAATCCGGTGATTCCACGGCGCGGAGGCTTCAGGCCGAGAAGTTACTGCCACTGGTGCCAGACGCGATTCAATTACGCTTAATCCCGCGGGACTGGGATCAGCCCGACGATAGTGGCAAGGCCCCGCTCGGCTATGCGGGTATTCGCCTGGCCGGGAAGGTCCAGGCGTCCGGCCATGCCATGCCTGCGGAGGTCCACCAGCTGGTGTCGGGGCGGCCTTACGTCGCCCTGGCCTACCCGGTGATGGACGAGGACGGGCCGCTCGGCGCCCTGCTGGCGGCGTTCCCTGCCGATCTGTTCCAGAGGCTGCTCGATGACTTCGGCAGCCAGCCTGGGGTGCTCATCCTCGAGCAGGTGGCCGACGGCAACAAGCGGATACAACTGGCCGCTTCGGGCACGCTGCCTGAAGACGCCGCCCTGCAGTCACTGCCCGTCCCCGGTGCCATCTGGGAGGTGCGCTATGCGGTCAAGACGCAGAGCCTGATGGCGAGGGAGTTGCTGGAATTCCTTGGCCTGTGTGGGCTTGGCCTGCTGGGTCTGATGCTGGTGCAGCATCTGCAGTCGAGTTGGTTGGGGCGGCATCTGCGGGAGGATCTGGAAGGTCTGGTCGAGGTGCTCCAGGCCAAGTTCGAGGGGCGCATGATCCCCGATGACAGTCCCCATCTGCGGGTGACCAATGAACTTCTGGACCAGATCGTCGCCGGTCATTCCGCCGAGCCGGTGGCACCGCCGTCCGCAGTCGCATCACAACAAGCAGTCGCCCCAGAGCCAACCCCGGCGCCTGCCGGCAGCGATATGGCTGCGGAACAGGCTCCGGCAGTGGTGCTGGATGATTGGGAAATACCCACCGACGTCTTCCGTGCCTACGATATACGCGGCCTGGCCGATGGCGAGATCACCCCGGATTTCGCCCTGCTCCTCGGGCAGGCATTCGGCGCCGAGATGGCAGAGCAGCACGGTGAGCAGGTGGTGGTGGGCTACGACTGCCGACACAGCAGCCAGGATCTGGCGCGATCACTCGCAGAGGGCCTGGTGATGGCGGGGGCGCAGGTTATCGAAGTGGGCCAGGTGCCCACTCCGGTTGTCTCCTTCGCTGCACATGTCCTGCAGGCGGACGGTGCGGTGATGGTGACCGCCAGCCACAACCCACCCGAGTACAACGGTTTCAAGCTGACCCTGAAGGGCCTGCCAGTCGCAGACGAGGCATTGCAGATGTTGCGCGAGCGCATGCTCTCGGGCACCTTCGCCATTGGTTCCGGCGACCGGCGGTTCAAGGATGTGGGTGAGGAATATCTGACCCATATCCAGGACGATATCCAGCTCGCGCGGCCGATGAAGGTGGTGGTCGATGGCGGCAACGGGGTCGCCGGGCCGCTAGCGGTGGAGCTGCTGGAACTCCTCGGCTGCGAGGTGGTGCCGTTGTACTGTGAGCCGGATGGCGATTTCCCCAATCGTCTGCCCGACCCCAGTCATCCGACCAACCTGACCGTGCTCAGCCAGCGGGTGGTGGAGGAGGGCGCCGATGTCGGTCTCGCCTTCGACGGGGATGGCGACCGCCTCGGTCTGGTCGACAACACGGGCCAGTATCACTGGCCGGACAAGCTGCTGATGCTGCTGGCATCGGACGTGCTGATCCGCCACCCCGGTGCGGACGTGCTGTACGACGTCAAATGCTCCCGCTACCTCCCCAGTTACATTCTCTCGCTCGGCGGGCGGCCGCAGATGGTCCAGTCCGGACATTCACGGATGCGTCTGAAGATGCAGGAGACAGGCGCCGAGATCGGCGGCGAGTTCTCCGGTCACATCTTTATCCGCGATCGCTGGTATGGTTTCGACGACGCGCTTTACTGTGCGGCGCGCATTCTCGAGGTGCTGGCCGACGAGCCGCGCCCCGTCGCCGAGGTATTCGGCGAGCTGCCCAGCGGCGTCGCCACACCGGAGATTTCATTGCCGCTGGAGAATGTCGAGCAGGCCCGTCGGTTGATGGCGGAGATCGAGGCGAATGCCCACTTCGAGGGGGCCGAACTGGTCCGGCTCGACGGCCTGCGGGTTGAATATCCCGATGGTTGGGGTCTGGTGCGGGCGTCCAATACCAGCGCCGCCCTGTCGCTGCGCTTCGAGGCCGATAGCGAGGAGGCGCTCGCTGGTATCCAGCAGCGTTTCCGCGAACAACTCAGCCCCATCCTGGGCGATCTCGAACTGCCTTTCTGAACCAGAGAACAAAAACACAAGTGCCATGAGTCTGACCCCTGAAGCCGCCCATAATGTCGCCCAGGTCCTGAGCGAGGCCCTGCCCTATATCCAGCGTTTCCGCGGCAAGACCGTGGTCATCAAGTATGGCGGCAACGCCATGGTGGACGAGGCCCTGAAACAGGGCTTCGCCCGTGATGTGGTGATGATGAAACTGGTTGGCATCAACCCGGTGGTAGTGCACGGTGGTGGGCCCCAGATCGGCAGTCTGCTGGAGCGCCTGGGCAAGGAATCACGGTTCGTCCAGGGCATGCGGGTCACCGATGCCGAGACCATGGACGTGGTGGAGATGGTGCTCGGCGGCCTGGTGAACAAGGATATCGTCAACCTGATCAATCAGCACGGTGGATCGGCGGTGGGTCTGACCGGCAAGGATGGTGACCTGATCCGTGCACGCAAGCTGACCATGACTGCTGACACCGCCACCGTCGATGCCCCCGAGATCATCGACATCGGTCACGTGGGTGAGGTGGAGAGCATCGATGCCGATGTTGTCGACCTGCTGGTGCAGGGCAACTTCATCCCGGTGGTCGCGCCGATCGGGGTGGGCGAGGATGGTCGTTCCTACAACATCAACGCCGATCTGGTGGCTGGCAAGATGGCTGAAGTGCTGCAGGCGGAAAAACTCATCCTGCTGACCAACACCCAGGGTCTGCTCGACAAGGCGGGTGGGCTGCTCACCGGTTTGGGCGCCGATCAGGTGGAGGCGCTGATTGCCGATGGCACGATCCATGGCGGCATGCTGCCGAAGATCAACTGTGCACTGGATGCGGTCAGCAGCGGCGTGGCCACGGCCCATATCATCGACGGTCGGGTGGCCCACGCGGTGATGATCGAACTGTTCACCGACGAGGGCATCGGCACCCTGATCAGGCGGCGCTGATGGCGGCGCGTTCCAACCGCAAGCAGGAGATCCTGCAGGCCCTGGCCCAGGAGCTGGAGAATCACCCGGGCGATCGCATTACCACCGCATCGCTGGCCCGCGCGGTGGGTGTCTCCGAGGCGGCGCTATACCGGCACTTCCCCAGCAAGGCGCGCATGTTCGAGGGCCTGATCAGTTTTGCCGAAGACAGCATCTTCACCCGCATCAATCGCATCCTCGAGGAGGAACGGCATACCGCGGAGCGCTGTGCCCGGGTGCTCTACCTGCTGCTGGGCTTTTCGGCACGTAACCCGGGCATCTCCCGGGTGCTGCTCGGTGATGCCCTGGTGGGGGAGCGGGATCGGTTGCAGGACCGGGTCCAGCAGTTCTTCGATCGTATCAGTACCCAGTTCCGGCAGATCCTGCGCGAGTCGTCCCTGCGTCAGGATGTGGCGCTGTCGGTACCTCCGGAAAATGCTGCCGAGCTGCTGACCGTGTACGTGCAGGGGCGGATGCAACATGCACTGCGTTCACGTTTTGCGGTCTCCCCCCTGCAGGGCTGGGAGGAGGACTGGCAGGTGCTCAGCGCCGGGCTGTTTCTGACTGCTGCTGAGGTTTGATTGCGGCTGTGACCGCCTGGCGGAAGCCGAAGCGGATGTCGTGGACCTTGTCGCCCTGACAGAACTCCCTGCCCAGCGGTGTCTCCTTGCACTGGATATCGAGGAATATCACTTCTTTGTCTGGGTCGTAGCCGCGTATGCGCGAGACGGCGAGGCTGATGTCGTTGTCCTTGCGCGGCGGTGCGAATAGCAGGATGCGGTTGCCATCCACCTGGACGCGGGTGGTCGCATGGCGACGGCTGTAGGTGCGGGCGGCATCCCACATGCGGTCGCACATGAGGCGATCCGGGCAGGTGACAACGGTTTCGAGCATGATGTTGGGGCGCGGTCTGGCGGCCTCCACGGTCAGTTGGGGCTTGCTGAGGTTCCTGAGTACCCGGTAGCGGGCCAGGTCCTTGTCGAAGCTGGCGTTCACTACCTCCTTCTCCTGTTCACGGCGCACCATCTCGGCATAGGCCTCTTCGATCTGCCGGCGGGTCTTGTCGATCCTTTCGGTGAGAGTCTTGTCGGGCTTTTTGCCACTGAGCTCCATGGCTGCCGCCTCGCTCTGCAGGTGGGACAGGGTCTCCTTCAGTGACTTGATCTCGTAGAGCATCACCTTGACCTTGGCATCGATGGCGGCGAGCTTGCCATTGCGGGTCATGGCGATCTCGTCTTCGGTGCGGTAGGTGCGCAGCAGGGTCTCGTCCTTCTTTTTCTGCTCGCGCAGCAGGGCCTCCTGTTCGGAGCGCAGGCGTTTGAGCTCCTCCTCACGGGCGAGTTCTTCAGCCGTCTTGGCGGGTTGTACCTGCTCGACCGTGAGGCCGCGCTGATTCAGTTCCTTGTGACCGCGGGAGGACGCCTGCGGCGGGACCTTGTCGGTGTAATGGACCTCGCCGTTTTCGTCGACCCATTTGTACAGCTTGGCCTGGGCCAATTGTGGCACCATGAGTGCGGCCAGGCAGAGCAGGAGGATTCGGATTGGCATGATGGTCTTCGGCACAGTGATTTCCCGGGATTATAATTCGTCGCCGCGGCTTGCGGTGTGACCTGCTTTGGATCAACTTGTCCTTTTTCTGGCGTCGTTCGTTGCCAACCTCTTCTCTGCCCTTGCCGGCGGCGGCGCCGGGCTGCTGCAGTTGCCGGTGCTGATCTTCCTGGGCCTGCCCTTCGGCATTGCCCTGGCCACCCACAAGGTGGCCTCGGTGGCGCTGGGCGTCGGTGCGACCTTGCGGCACTGGCGCAGCAGTCGGCTCGAACGCGGCTTCGTGCTCTTCATCCTCGCCACCGGCCTGCCCGGTGTTGTGCTCGGATCCAGTCTGATCCTGCAGGTACCAGGCCGTCTTGCCGAGGCTGCATTGGGAGGTTTGACCTTCGGGCTGGGGATTTATTCCCTGCGCAAGAAAAATCTCGGTCAGGTCCATGAGCCACGACACCGTGATCGCCGCGGCATGGTGCTGGGTGGTCTCGGTATGATGTTCTTCGGCATCCTCAACGGATCCTTGACCTCGGGGACCGGGTTGTTCGTCACCCTCTGGCTGGTGCGCTGGTTCGGTCTCGATTACCGGCTGGCGGTGGCCTATACGCTGATCCTTGTGGGGATCTTCTGGAACGGTGCGGGCGCGCTCACCCTCGGCCTGCTGGGAGAGATCCACTGGCCCTGGATCCCGGTGCTGATCATTGCCTCGCTGCTCGGTGGCTACATGGGTGCCCATCTCGGCATCGTCAAGGGGAATCGCTGGATCAAGCGTAGCTTCGAGATCGTTTGCCTGCTGGTCGGGGTCAAGCTGATGATCGGTTGAACGGCTGGTCAAATGCCATATTGGTCGCGGTAGGTGCGGATGGCTTCGAGTGTCCCGGTATCTGCGCCCTTCTCCTCCAGGTAGCTGACCAGGCTGTCAAGGCGGGTGATGGCGGCGACGGGGATGGCGTAGTCGCGTTCCACCTCCTGGATGGCAGACAGATCGCCCTTGCCCTTCTCCTGCCGGTCGAGGGCGATGACCACGCCGGCAGGCTCCGCATGGTTGGCCCGGATGATGTCCATGGACTCGCGTATCGCGGTGCCGGCGGTAATCACATCGTCGATGATGAGGATGCGTCCCTCCAGCGGGTGACCGACGATACTGCCGCCCTCACCGTGGGTCTTGGCCTCCTTGCGGTTGAAGGCATAGGGCACGTCGCGCTGGTGCTGGTCATAGAGGGCGGCGGCGGTCACCGCTGCCAGGGGTATGCCCTTGTAGGCGGGGCCGTAGAGGACATCGAACTCGATGCCCGAGTCGACGATGGTCTGGGCGTAGAAACGCCCCAGCCGGGCCAGGCTGCCGCCGGTATTGAACAGGCCGGCGTTGAAGAAATAGGGGCTGATGCGTCCGGACTTGAGGGTGAACTGGCCAAATTTGAGTACGCCCTGGGCGAGGGCGAAATCGATGAATTCCCGTTGGTAGTCCTGCATGTTGTAACCTCGTGTGGCAAGTCGTCCGGTGTGGAGCCCGGTATTCTAGCCATGTCCGCCAGTCGACGCGACGTACCCATGGGGGAGCCCGATGTCGAACCGCACTATCAGCCTGGATGATCATCTCTACGGTTATCTGCTGGATCACTCGCTGCGGGAGAGTGAGCCATTGCGCCGGTTGCGCGAGCAGACCCTGGGCCACCCCTGGGCGCGCATGCAGATTGCTCCGGAACAGGGGCAGTTCATGGCGTTGCTGGTCGAACTGATGGACGCGCGGCGCATCATCGAGGTTGGCA
>JANTHH010000146.1 GCA_024762485.1 Chromatiales bacterium | reverse complement strand
CCAGTGCCACGACGCCCATGCCCATCATCAGCATCGATACCGGTTCGCTACCATAGATGGCGCGGCGCAGGATGTCCGCCAGGATCAGCAGGCCCAGCAGGCCTTGGGCAATACCGCTGTACAGGGCCGCATGGGCCTTGTGCCGCAGCGTCTTCCCTACGGCATACAGTCCGATGCCATATACGGTGGCATCAGCCAGCATGTCCAGGGAGTCCGCGATCAAGCCGGTAGACTGGGCGATCCAGCCAACGGTCAGTTCCACGACGAACATGACGCCGTTGATCGCCAGCAGCAGCCACAGTACCCGGCCCTGCTCGCGGTCTTTTATTTCGATCTCACAACCGCAGTCACTCATTCTGTGCTTTCTCCTGACCAAAGCCGTTCCCGCGCCCTGGCAGGGCCGGATGGCCCTGCCAGTGGATTATCCTAGCGCGTCTGTTGTATCCCACGTGAAAAGAATCCATATAGGCTCGGTAGCACATACAGGGTCAGCAGGGTACTGGAGGCCAGGCCGCCAACCACCACGGTGGCGAGCGGTCGTTGTACCTCGGAACCCACGCCGGTCGCGACCAGCATCGGGATCAGACCCAACGCAGCGATGGAGGCGGTCATCAATACCGGCCGCAGACGCGACAGTGCCCCCCGGAAGACCGCCTCGCCCAACCCTTCGCCCGCTTCCAGGTTCTGGTTGATAGCATTCACCATCACCACACCGTTGAGCACCGCCACGCCGAACAGGGCAATGAAGCCGATGGAGCCCGGGACCGACAGATACTGGCCGGTCACGTAGAGCGCAACGATCCCGCCGATCAGGGCCAGCGGCACATTGATCATGATCAGCAGTGCCTGTCCCACGGAATGGAAGGCGAAATAGAGCAGCAGGAAGATCAGCCCCAGCGACAGCGGCACCACGATCATCAGGCGTTGCTGAGCGCGTTCCTGGTTCTCGAACTGACCGCCGAACACCACCGAATAACCAGGAGGCAGATCGATCTCCTCGGCGATGCGTTCACGCAGTTCCTTCACCAGACCTCCCATGTCCCGGCCTTCGACGTTGGATTGGATCACCACACGGCGCTGCACATCGTCACGACGGATCTGTGGCGGCCCGGATTCGATGACCACGTCGGCCACCTCGCCAAGCCGCACCCAGGCGCCACCCGGCGCCTCGAGTGTCAGTTCGCGCAGGCTCTCGACGTCCTTGCGGTATTCCGGCGCCAAACGCACATAGATGTCATAACGCTCGTTGCCTCGAATCACCTGACCGGCCTCGGTGCCACCGATACCGTCCGACACGAGGTCCATCACCTGTGCCACCGGAATGCCGTAGCGAGCGAGTACGTCACGTTTTGGCCGCACCACCAGCTGCGCCTCGCCAGCGATCTGTTCCATCTCCACATCGCGTGTGCCCTGGACCTTGCGCGCCAGTTGCTCGATGGCCTTCCCCTTTTCTGCCAACACATCGAGGTCGGGCCCGAACAGCTTGATAGCCAGTTGCGCCTTGACCCCCGACAGCAGTTCGTCCACCCGGGTGGCGATGGGTTGCGAGAAGGTGAACAGCAGGCCAGGGTGCACCGACAGGGCCTCCTGGAATTTCTTCTGCAGCTCGAAACGGTCATGCGCCGTGGTCCATTCCTGCACCGGCTTGAGTCCCACGTAGATCTCCACGTTGGAGACCGGTTCGGGATCACCACCCAGCTCGGCACGGCCCACGCGACTCGAGGCGTAGGTCACCTCGGGAAACTGCATCAGTTGCTTCTCCAGTTCAGCAGCAACCTTGAGCGAGGTATCGAGACTAGCCGAGGGCGCCAGTGTGACCCGGATGTTGAGGGTACCTTCCTCCAGCTCCGGCACGAACTCGGTACCGAGCCGCGGCACCAGGGCCAATGCCCCCGCCAACATGGCGACCGCCACGATCACCACCAACCAGCGCCCCTTCAGTGCCATGCCCAGCGTGTTGCGATAGAACCATTCCAGGGGACGGAACAAGGGACTCTCGCGGTGCTTCACTGCCTTGCGGAAGCTGTAGGTGGCCAGGGCCGGCATCACCACCAACGCCACGACGAGCGAGGTCAGCATCGCCAGCACGATGGAGACAGCCATCGGCTGGAACAGCTTGCCTTCCACGCCTTCCAGCGTGAACAGTGGCGCGAATACCACGATGATAATGATGACCGCATAGAACACCGGGCGACCCACCTCCCGAGCGGCCTCCTGGATGCGCAGCGGAATGCCGTGCCGGTCATGGGCAGCGTCGTAGGGGTCGGGATCGCCTGGCGCGATCTCCCGTTGAACTGTCTCATCATGGGTTGGGTCGGGGTGGGAGAGGTGCTTGAAGATGTTCTCCATCATGACCACCGAGCCATCCACCATCATGCCGATGGCAATGGCCAGACCGCCGAGCGACATCAGATTGGCCGACAGTCCCCAATAGCTCATCGCGGCCAAAGCCAGTCCGACCGACAGCGGAACCGAAATCAGCACCAGCAGGGTGGCACGCAGGTTGAGCAGGAACAGCAGCAACACGATGAAGATCAGCACGAAGGCCTCCACCAGCGCCTTGGTCACGGTCTGGACTGCCTGTTCCACCAGGTCGGCCTGGTCGTAGAAGGACTCGATCGTCACCCCCTTCGGCAACGCTTGCTGGATCGCCGGGAGACGTTCCTTGACGGCATCGATGGTCGCCTTGGTGTTGGCGCCGAGGCGCTTGAGCACGATGCCGGCCACCACTTCGCCCAGGGATTCAGGGTTGCCATTGGCATCGCGCCGGGTCATCGTCACGGCACCTTGACGGATCTCCCCGCCGAACGCGACACGAGCCACGTCCCCTACTCGTACCACTACGCCACCTTCGTCCTTGAGCGGGATGTTGCGGATATCTTGCAGGCCATTCTCGCCAGCACGCACCCAACCGACGCCGCGGATCACCAGTTGCTCACCGCCGCGGTCGAGGTACCAGCCACCCGCATTGCGATTGTTGGCCTCGATGGCCTCGGCGATCTCATCCACGCTCAGGCCAAAGGAGAGCAGCTTGCGCGGGTCCACCTGCACCTGGTATTGACGCACCTCGCCACCATAGGACAAGACGTCGGTCACGCCGTCGACCGGCAACAGGAGCAACTTCACCACCCAGTCATTGAGGCTGCGGAGTGCGGTGGCATCGTATTTCGGATCCTCCGAACGCAGGATGTACTGATACACCTGACCGAGGCCCGAGGTATTCGGTCCCATCTCGGGTGTCCCCACGCCCTCGGGAATCTCCTCGCGCGCCGCCTGCAGCCGCTCGAACACCAGCTGCCGGGCAAAGTAGATATCGGTGCCTTCCTTGAACACCACGGTGATCACGGAAAGGCCGGTCTTGGAGATCGAACGCACCTCCTCCACATCGGGCAGGGCGTACATCACCGCCTCGACAGGGTAGGTGATGAGCTGTTCCACTTCTTCGGCAGCCAGACCCTCTGCCTCGGTGTTGATCTGGACCTGGACGTTGGTGACATCCGGGAAGGCGTCCAGGTTGAGTCTCGGTATCAGCATGGCGGCCACGGCAAGCGCAGCGAGCAGACCGAGCACCACCAGCAGCCGGTTGGCCACCGACCAGTCGATGAGTTTGTTCAACATGGCGCTCTCCTCAGTGGTTGTGCACGGCGAAACCGGATTTCGCCATCTCTGACTGCACGAAGAAGGCGCCACGTGTGACCACGCGGACGCCCGGCTTCAGGCCTTCGATCACGGCGATGCCGGGCAGCTGCCGCACCACCTCCACCTCCACTGGTTCGAACTCACCGGGTTCTTTCTCGACGAATACCTGCCAGTCGCCGTCGGGACTGCGGAGTACTGCCTCGAGAGACACGGACAGTACCGGCGTGGTCGACTCTCCGATGCCGATCCGCGCGGTGACGAACTGCCCCGGATGCAGCAGGTCGCCCACATTGGGGATCTCGAGGCGTACGGCGATGGTGCGGGTGGTCTCGTCCAGGGTGTGGTGGATCTGGGCGACTTTGCCCTCGATCCAGTTCCCCTCGACATTGATTCTCGCCGGGGCGCCGACCTTTACCTGGCTGGCGAGTCCTGGATTGACGTGCGCCTCGACCCAGACCGTGGACTCATCGGTGATCTCGAACAAAAGGTCACCAGGGTTCACCATCTGTCCCACCACGAATTCATCGCGGATCACCACTCCGTCCTGGGGTGAAAGCAGGGTAAAGCTGCCATCGGCGCGCGTGACGTTGCCACCGCGCATCAGTTTCTTCGCCTGTTCATCGGTCATGCCGTAGGCGAGCAGCTTGGAGAGGGCCTGCTGGTAGGCCACACGGCTCTCCAGATAGCGCTGCTGACTGACCACCTTGAGGCCGAGTTTGCGTACCCGTTGCCACTCTCGCGCAGCAATAATCAGCGCACCCTGCGCCTCGGCCATATCGGCGCTGGAGAGCACCACCAGCGGCTGTCCTTTGCGCACATGGTCACCAAGCCGGGCCAAGCGCTCCACGACCTGCGCCTCGATGCGTGGTGTGACCTGGCTGGTGGCATACAGGTTGAGCTGGACCTCTCCGGGGGCCTCGATCTCCTCGGGCAAGGGAGCGGCTTGCAGCGACTCGACCTGGATGTCAGCCGCCTTCAGCTGCTCAGGACCGAGGCGAACCACATTTTCTTCCGCGTGGTCACCCTCGTGCCCATGTTCTTCCTTGTCGGCTTCCCCGTCATGCCCCGATTCCTCGTGGCCGTTTGTCTCCGTATGTCCGGCTTCTTCCTGCTCGTGCCCATGGCCTTCGCCGGCCCATGGGGCCGAGGTGGTAATCAGAGTGGTGGCCAGCAGGCCAATGATGATGCGTTGCTTCTTCATGATAATCGTGACCTTATTCAGAGGCTTTCAACCATTCGTTCAGGGTGCCGGAAGCTGCAATCTTCTCTACCCAGGCGCTCCAGAGATCTCCCCGGAGCTCGTTTCCAGTGATACGCGTGTCCAATGTCTGCTGCAGCTGAAGCAGATAGTCGCTGCTGCTGATCTCGCCCGCCTTCCATAGTGTCTCGAGGAGCTTCAGACGTTTGCGCAGACTGGCCTGCCCGGTCTCGGTCCAGGCCCGCCAGGCCGCAGAGATGATCCGGTGTCGCTCCCTGGCGCTACTCAAGCGTGCCTTGAGTTCAAGATGAGCCTGGCGCGCCAGTCGCTCTGCCCGCAGGGCCTCGGCGCGGGCGGCCCGCACGTCTGACTCGAAGTCGTTGCGCACCTGAAGTGGCAGGGACAACGACAGGCCAATCAGCTTCTCGCCCCCTTCACGGCCACCGGCCAGACCCACCGTCGGGTCGGCCTTGCGCCCCCGGTCCACGCTCGCGATCTGCTGCCGGGCCACGCGTGCAGCCGCCAGGGCGGCCCGGACCTGTGGATGTTGCTCCGGGCGGACCGTACTCTCGTCCGGAGGAGATGATGATTCCGCCACCGGTGGCAATGGCGGCATTTCGCTGGGGGAGAAGCCACTCAGTCGCTCGAAATCCGACCTTGCCTGAATGAGTTCGGCACGCACTCTGGCCACCTGCATCTGGGCCTCGGCCACCGACAGACGGGCCAGCTGCAGATCGGCGCGTGGCAGGTCGCCTGCCGCATGGCGCCGAACCGCCAGTTTGCTGAAGCGCGTGAGCAGGGAAGCCCTTTCGACGGACAGCCGCAAGGTCTCCTGCAGGGTGCTAATTCGACCGATGGCATCCAGCAGCTCACGAGACTTCTCGAGCGCCAAGGCTGCATACTCGAGGCGTGCCTGGACCAACTGTTGCCGGGCCACTTGCTCCAGCGCGTTGCGCTTCCCATACCAGTCGATGGTTTGGCTGATCCCCAGCCGGTAAGTGTTGATATCGGTTCTTTCGGCTCCCGCCTCGAGTTCCGGATTGTTGAGCGGCAGTCCGGCGCCGCTTAGTCGCTCTTCGGCTGCCTGGATGGCGGCCTCGGATGCCGCCATTTCCGGATTGCTTCGCAGGGCGCGGTCGACTATCGGCGCGATTTGTTCACGCGCCTGGACAGCGTCGGTCGCCTTTGCCGTGGCGGATGCCGCAGCGACATCCATAGCTATCAGCAGACAGAGCAGACTGCCTGCAATACTTCGCAGATGGAACTTCATGGTTCACTTCCTGATTAATTTCGCACATCAGCGTTCCCGTAGCCCAAAGGGGCAGGAAACGAAGGAGAGAAACGCGATCAGGCAGCTATGGGAGGGCGGTGGATCGCCTGGGGAGGAGGGGAGCTGAAAAGGGGTTGTGGCGTGTCACTGCGTAGCTCGTCCAACTCTGCAGTGAGGAATCTGAAACGCGATGCAAGGCCCAGCAGGTGATAGATACCGTGGCCGCAATGACCGCAATCGAGGTCGTCCGGTGCAGGTTGATCGGGCGCGGCGGGTTGCTGGAGATCTGCGATTTCACCCGGCACGACTTCTTGGTGCACATCGGCCGCCAACGCAAGGCCATAGCCCAGCATGGAAACGATCAGCCAGATGACAAGAAGGTGACGCAACATGGAATACCGCAGGTTGAATACCAGTGGCGGCAATCTATCGTAAATGCGCCTTGGCTGCAAAGGGAATCGGGGCAGGGCCAACGCAAGGTCTGTTACGCGGCAGATGACCTGCCTACCTGCTTGGACCAGACCACGAACCCCTCCGGCGGCACGGTGATCTGTACAGACCTGCCATTGCGCGCCTCCACTGGTGCTGACTGACCGATCTGATCGGGTTCGGTGGAGTAGAGGCAGGTCAGTTCCGCGGTGTCCTGGTGCAGCGAGGCGTCGATGGTCACCCAGGCCGTGTGTGCCTCGTCCGCATCGGTGTTGATGGCCAGCAGGATCTCTTGATTGTCGAACAGGCGCGACCAGGGCACTACCGAGCGGATCCGGCCGCCCAGCATGC
>JANTHH010000145.1 GCA_024762485.1 Chromatiales bacterium | reverse complement strand
CGACGGGCCTGAAGACAGCAAAAGGTCGGGCGGGCCGGCCGCGGAATGAGGAAAGGCAGTGACAGGGAATCAATGAGGTCAGGCTCCATTGAAAATGTGTAGATCGATTGATGGTGGGGTGGATTTCATGAGAGTTGCCAACATTAGCAACGTCTGGTAATAAACGATTATTTATATAATCAGGATTAGAGAGATAAGTCTAGGATATATTAATATGTTTAGGAATACGTCTATGAAATCAAAGATTGCGTCTGCTTTTGTTATGACCATTGCCATGCTGTCGGCGTTACCAGTCGAGGCTGCATTTCTCGGCGGTGTAACTATTGACCGTTTGCGTGTGCATAATGGATTCGCATATGTCCAAACCAGCGTCTTTCCAAGTAAAAATGCCTGCGACCTGTATTCAGAATACTATAAGTTTGATGTCAAGACGGAGGAGGGAAAGGCCTATTTGTCTGCTCTGCTGGCGGCCAAGACCACAGGTGCAGTGGTCGATGTCTGGTATTCCATCAGTAGTGCGCCAGGTGAAAATCAGACTTCGGGGTGTAATGAAAATACTGTGTCAACATTACAGGGTGTTCGGCTGAAGTAGGCCCGGCCAAAAAAACACGAAAGACTTATAGGTGGATTATAGCAAGTGTGTCCTGATTGTTTGTTGATGGGCGATTCTGATAATGACGGGCAATCCAGACTGAGGATCAAATGTGGCAGATCAAGGCGATAACCGCACGTAATAGCCAGCTGTTGCGAAGATCTGCAATGAAGGGGTGATGCATTTGGGCCTCAAAATGCATATCTGTGAATTATTGTACGTACATTAATGATAAGGATATTCTAAATGAATAAGCTGGTTTTTTGTTTGGTGGTTTTTCTTGCGGTGCCGAGTCAGGGGTGGGCAGTGGGGGATGCGAATAAATATCTGGTCACGAAGGTGCGAGTGGACAAGAGTGGCAAGGGCTATATCCAGTTTGATACTGCACTCGTAAACAGTCCGGCGACCTGTAGCACTCACGCCAGCCACCTGGCTTTCGACACCAATACGCCAGGTGGCCAGGGAATACTGTCACTGGCGCTAACCGCAAATTCCTCCGGAAAGCGCATCTGGGCGCGTGGGACGGGTGACTGTTCCATCTACGGGACGGTTGAGAGCTGGAGTTGGGGTTACATCACCGAGTAGGCTGGATTTCAATTGTTCCTACGCGGCCGGGTATGATGTCACTCCGCTGGTCTTGTGTGACGCACCCATGGAACTTGAAGCATTATCGGTAACCCTGCCCGTGGACCTGGAGCAGGGGCTTCATCTCGAGCCTGCGATGGCCCGGTCGTTCGGTGAAGACATTTCTGATCGTTATCGTTCCGCGCGACCCTATCCACATATCGTGCTCGATGACTTCCTGCCTGCACCCCTGGCGGAGCGCATCCTGGCCGAATTTCCGGCGGCGCCCATGGCCGGGGACAAGCACTATGCCGGCGGCTATACCGGCGCGGGCAAGCGCCAGGTGGCTCCGGATGATTGCAACGCGTACCTGCGGAGCGTCTTCTGTTTCTTCAATTCGGCGCCGGTGCTGCAGTTCCTGGAGGGTCTCACCGGAATCAAGGGATTAATCTCCGATCCGTACTTCAATGGCGGGGGTTTTCACGAGATCTCGGCCGGCGGTCGCCTGGGCATCCATGCCGACTTCCGGATCAACGAGCAGCTGGCACTGCGGCGCCGGCTGAACATGCTGATCTACCTGAACAAGGATTGGGATGCGGCCTATGGTGGCGATCTGGAGATCTGGAACCGGGGCGTCAGCAGGAAGGTGAAGAGCGTCCCGCCGCTGTTCAACCGTTGTGTGATCTTCAATACGGATGCCGATTCGTTCCACGGTCATCCAGATCCATTGACCACACCGGAGGGGGTAACGCGTCGTTCCATTGCGCTCTATTACTACACGGCATCGGAGCGGGTCTACGAAGAGGTGCCTGCGCATACCACCATGTATGCGGCACGTCCGGACGATGAGCGTGAGATCAGGCAGCGGGTATCGAGGTTCAACCGTCGTAATTATCTGAAGGACTGGTTGCCGCCGGTGCTCTACAGGAGATTGCGCTCGCTGAGCTCACGGTCAAAATAGTACGCGGTTGGAGACCGATGACGACGTGCCCCCAGCGTCACGGGTGAAGCGGTTCACCGTGTATCCCCCCCGAATTTAGTCGACCGCGTCCAGCAGAGCCTCGATCACCGGGGTTGTCCTTGGCCGTGTCAGGCTTGCAGCGATAAACGCTGCAACTGTCTCAGATTAGAGGTAGGCAGACACGACAGCCTTCAGGATTGTGATGATTTGATGTTCGGTGAATCGCGATTTGTGCGTCGGGTTCGCCCCGGTGACGCATTCTCTCGTAGAACCTCTAGAAATGACTGGGACGATTTTGGGGAGGATCACACTCGCAGCCCTGAAAGTAGGGATATGCCCCCTGTTTTTCACGGGATCTGACAGCTAAGATCCACAACCAGTGCGTTCTAGCGTTGTGGGCGTCCATCTCGAAAGGGAATCCTTGTTAATGGCAGTGAAGAGTAGCAATCATCTACAGCAAGAGGTCCCGCCCGGGTCTGCGACAACAGACTTGCTGTCAGAGTACGTAAGACAGCATCGCGTGCTGCTTCTGGTGCGCCACATCAACCCACTGATCATCGCCATTCAGCAGCATCGCGGGGCCAGCCTGGCATTACTTGAGGGAGATGAAAGCTTCACTGGTCAGGTCAGCACGCTGCGGCAGGACATCACCACGAGGCTCAACATCATCCGTAGCCTCAACGCACTTCTCGGCTACATCATGCCCGATGATCAATGCCGGGAAATCGAGGAGAGATGGGAGGTCTTCGTTTCCAAGTGGCGGGAAGACGGGGTCATTGGCAACTTCGAGTTCCATAACGAGCTGATTGAGCAGCTGATGGCGGTGTTGATTGAGATCGTGGAGGATGCACGGTATTTCTCACCGACCAACCAAGACATCACGGTGTCGGCAGAGGGGAGAACGACAGCAGCACCGCTAGGCGTCGTCAGCGACGATCAGCTGAAGGTCGTGGAACTGGTGACCAGGGATATTCCCATGTTGATCGAGAACATCGCCCGGACCCGGGGGCTATCGGTGCACATGGCCGTGCTCGGGCGATGCGAGCCGGACCAGAAGGTGATGCTGAACCAGTTATTGCAGACCATCATTCATAAGAAAGAGAGGATACGGACCACGCATCGCGGTTTGTCCAGGGAAACTCTCAAGAGCCTGCCCGCTCTGATGGAGACGCTGCTGCACGAACACAAGCTGGTTGATTTACTGGTGTTGATCAAAGAGCAAATCCTGCTGCCCGAGTCGATCGACATCGACAGTCACATGCTGTTCCGTTTCGCCACCGAGATCATCCAGGTCTATTCAGCCGTTATCGAGCAAGGCATCAGCCTCATCCAGCGCAACCTCGATGCTAGCGTGATTGCCTGATCTGCAGGCGGATAGCCGTGCCAGGCGGCGGTGAGATGACGCGTGCGGATGATGCGTGTGGCAGGCAGGTTGATAATGTCCCTCTGGCCGGGTGTTCATGAACAGTTGGCAGAAATCATGCTGCGGATAGGGATTGACTGCGCCGGCAATGCCTCGATCACCGGGGCGTCCTTGGTGGTGTCGGGCTGACAGCGGTAGACGCTGCGACTGCGTGAGAATGCCCGACAACACCGGCGGATGCTCGTGTCATGGGTCGTGACCATGTCATCCGCGAACCCGCATGTCGCTGTCGGCCCCCGTGCTGCGGGGCGCCTCTCGAAATCGTTGGAACGACTTTGCGGGGGTTGCAAGGCCCCTGTTTCCCCGCCTGCTTTCATCGTTTCGACGTCTGGCGTCGGGTAGACGCCGTGCGTCAGCACGGTGGCTGCTTTTTAGACGGCAGATTGACAATCTTCAATGACTCTTTGCGCGAATATCTTAGAATTTTGCTCAGGCATTAATTTTAATTATGAGGGGCGCCGAGATGTCAGAAGAAAAGCCATACAGCGGGCGATTGGAAAATTTCCCCATCTCTTTCTTTTCCATGGTGATGGGCCTCGCGGGCCTGACCATCGCCTGGGAGAAGGTGCAGCATCTGCTGGGCACCGACCTGCACATCAACATCTGGATGATCGGTATCACCGCCAGCATATTTGTCGCCCTGGCGGTGACCTATGCAGGCAAGATCCTGTTGTTCCGGGATGCGGTGGCGGCTGAGTTGAAGCATCCGGTCAAGCTGAACTTTTTCCCGACCATCTCCATCAGTCTGCTGTTGCTGGCGATCGCCTTCATGCCCATCGACCTGGCCATCAGCCGCCCCTTGTGGATGCTGGGCGTGGTGCTGCACCTGGCATTCACGCTCTATGTGGTCACGATCTGGATGCACCACGAACACTTCAAGATTGCGCACATCAACCCGGCCTGGTTTATCCCCGCGGTGGGTAACGTGCTGGTGCCGGTGGCGGGTGTGTCGCTGGGCTACATGGACGTTTCCTGGTTCTTTTTCAGTGTCGGACTGATGTTCTGGATCATCCTCATGACCATCATTTTCAACCGTATCCTGTTCCATCACCCGATTGATCAGAAACTGCTGCCGACGCTGTTCATCCTGATCGCGCCACCGGCTGTCGGCTTCATTGCCTATATGCGACTGACCGGCGAGCTGGATGCCTTCGCGCGGGTCCTCTACTACAGCGGGTTGTTCCTGACCCTGCTGTTGTTCACGCAGGTGCCGCGTTTTGCCCGGCTGGGTTTTTTCCTCTCCTGGTGGGCCTATTCCTTTCCACTGGCCGCCATCAGCATTGCCAGCATGGTGATGTTCGATCACACCGACGTGCTCGGCTACCAGCTGATCGGTAGCGGGCTGCTGCTGATCCTCTCTGCCGTGGTGATCATGTTGCTGGTACGCACTGCATTGGCCATCACACGCCATCGCATCTGTCTGCCCGATCATTGATGCGGTGAGCAGGCCGGCCTGAATCCCTTAACTGACTTACAGAAACAAGACGAGAAACAAATCATGAAACAAACCATGCTGCAGGAAAAATATCCGGTGTTCATGCTGGAAGTGCAGAAGAACGAGACGCCCTACAAGAATGCCGACGCGGTATTGGCGTACCTGAAACAGCGTATCGATGAACACAAGGTGGCCCGTCATATCGCCGATTTCGATCACTATGCGCACACCAGGTCGCTGGAGAATGGAGAGATCGCCGACGGCATCGTTGCAGCCGCTGACGTGGTGTTCTGTTTTGGCACCCACCTGCCCAAGCCGGAGATGCTTGCCGTGCGTCCCCGCTCCATTGGTATCGCTGAATACGATGACCGCTTCGTTGTCTCCTTCCTTGAAGCCCCCATGCCGGTCGCCAATGAGGCGATGGAGAAATGGGTCAAAGGTATTGCCGCCTGATCATTCGGGCCAGCAGAGAGGGCATGGGTATGCAAAGACAACGTAACAGACACCGGGGCGGGCCGGGTGCAGCCGGCGGTGAGATGCAAGGCCGCCATCAGCACGATAAGGATATCTTTCATCGCCTGCTCGATCGGCATCAATCCATTGAACGTCGGCTGGAGAAACTGCCACAGGGCATTCGCTCGGTGACCCGCTCGGACGATCCCACAGTGGTCGCACTGCTGCATGATCACGTGCCGGCCATGCACCGGCGCCTGCAGGAAGGTTTTGGCCTGCGACGCTGGGACCCACTGTATGTGACGATCTTCGATCATGCCGATGCCATCACCATGGACATCCAGCTGTTGCCGGATGGTGTCGAGGTCGTTGAGTTGAGTGACGATCCGGAAGTGGTGCGGTTGATCCAGGCACATGGTGATGCAGTGGATGCCTTCGTGGCACGTGGCCACGAGGCTGCCTCCCGCATCAGCCCCATACCCGACCATTCGCAACAGTGAGGGCGACGATGAATTGGCAGAGTTACAAATCGATGGTCGATCTCTGCGGGATCAGGTGGGCGAGATCGTCCCCTGGGATCTGATGGGTTGAGTCCATGCCTGCAGGGTACTGCCGTCGGACGAAATCCATTGTCCGCATGATGTCATGTCGTCCATTTTGCGGGTTCGAACAACCTGCCACACGGGATCCTGGCGATGGCGGTGGACTACGGCTACAAAGAGGCTGCTCCCGAGCCGGTTAAGGTCGGCGCTCGTCGGGTGGCGGTCTCTGTCGCAGCGGCAGCCGCAGGGTTCTGGACGGATCGCACCCAATGAAATCCATCGTTTGTGCTGAGTGCATGGTGTCGACAAGCGTCATCCATGATGCCGGTCATCGTCATGGTCGTTAATGGTCCTTATTGGTTTCTATCATCCGCAATCATCTCCCTGGGCCCCGAATGACTGCCGGAAATCACCGCCTGATTACGATGCAGGACTGCCCGTTCAGCGGTGAGGGGATGAAAAACACCTGCCATGCCCCCATATGGCGTACAATGCACACTTTCGCGTCAGCCGGTCGGCGCGCCTCTCGTGATCTGTTCTCCCTTCGGTTCACCTGAATACCTTATCTTCACCTGCCCAGACTGGCCTGGTCATTGGGGCGGGTCCAAATCAGGAATGATTATGTCTTTTGAACAACTCGGCCTCGCCGATGAGCTGTTGCGCGCCATTGAAAAACAGGGCTACAGCACCCCCACGCCCATCCAGGCACAGGCAGTCCCCGTCGTGCTCGATGGGCACGACGTACTCGCCGGGGCCCAGACCGGCACCGGCAAGACCGCAGCCTTTTCGCTGCCGCTGCTGCAGCTGCTGAGCCAGCGCGAGCGCAAGGGCAAGCAGCCCCGTGCACTGGTGCTGACGCCAACCCGCGAGCTGGCCGCCCAGGTGGGCGAGAACGTGCGGGACTACGGCGCACACCTGAA
>JANTHH010000144.1 GCA_024762485.1 Chromatiales bacterium | reverse complement strand
TTCCGTGAGCTGCTGAAGAAAAAGTCGGCCAACCAGTCATCGCTGGACGAGGCGGAGGCCCAGTACGGTGCCCTCAAGGCGCAGCTCGTCGCCGCCCGGGTGCGCCTGCAGCAGGCCGAGCGGGATATCGCCCGGGCACGGATCACCAGTCCGGTCGACGGCCGGGTGGACCAGCGGCTGATCTCCATCGGTGACTATGTGAAGACGGGCACGCCGCTGTTCCATCTCACCACCCTGGAACGTCTGCGGGTGCGGCTGCCGTTTCCCGAGTCACTCGGTGCGCAGCTGCGCGTCGGTCTGGCCGCGCGGCTGAGCACGCCGCTGGCGCCGGGACGCGAGGTGAGCGGCACGGTGAGCGACATCCGTCCGGAGATCACCCGCAGCAACCGCGCCATCGAGGTGATCATCGATCTCGACAACCCCGGCGACTGGGAGCCCGGCGCCAGTGTCACCGGTGCGGTACGGGTGGCACGGCACCCGGGCGCGCTGGTGGTGCCGGAGGTCAGTGTGGTGCGCCGGCCCGCTGGCACCGTGGTCTATGTCATCGACGGCGACAAGGCGCTGCAGCGCGTGGTGCAGACCGGCTGGCGGCTGGACGGCATGGTGGAGATACGCAGTGGCCTGGCCGCCGGTGAGCAGGTCGTCGTCGACGGTGCCGGCTTTCTCACCGATGGCGCAGCGGTGGCAGTGACCGCACCATGACGCTGCCGGAGATCGCCATCAGGCGCCACGTGCTGGCGTGGATGCTCAGTGCGTTGCTGGTGCTGTTCGGCATCATCAGTTACGAACGCATCGGCGTCGATCGTTACCCCTATATCGAGTTCCCGATGATCTCGGTGACCACCACGCTGCCCGGTGCCAACCCCGAGATCATCGACGCCAGCATCACCAACCTGGTGGAGACCGCGGTCAACAGCGTGCCCGGCATCGAGCACGTGCAGTCCGACTCGTCACCCGGCGCCTCGGTGGTTCGCATCACCTTCAAGCTCAACAAGGACATCGATGTCGCCTTCAACGAGGTGCAGGCGAAGGTCAACCAGGTGCTGCGCGACCTGCCGGACGATGCCGACCCACCGGTGGTGGCCAAGGTGGAGTTCGGTGCCATCCCCATCCTCTGGTTGACCCTGCAGGGCGACCGCACCCTGCAGCAGCTCAACCAGTACGCGCGCAACACCATCCGCAAGCGGCTGGAGAATATCGACGGGGTGGGCGAGGTACGGCTCGGCGGCGAACGAGAGCGCACCATCCGCATCAACCTCGACGTGGCGCAGATGAATGCCTACGGCATCACCACCCAGGACCTGATCAGCGCCTTCCAGGCCGAACACCTGCAGATGCCCGGTGGCTTCCTGGTGGGCGACAGCAGCGAATATCTGATCAAGCTCGACCTGGAATTCCACCAGCCGGCCGAGCTGCAGCGATTGATCGTGTCCTACCGCGAGGGCGCGCCGATCCGGCTCGGCGATATCGCGCAGGTGGAGGACGGCCTGGAGGACAATCGCCGTCTGGCACGCTACAACGATGCGCCCACGGTGGGGCTGGGCATCGTCAAGGTGACCGGTGCCAACGCGGTAGCGGTGATCGAGGCGGTCAAGCAGCGCCTGGATCAGGAGATCCTGCCGCAGCTGCCGCCGGGCATGCGGCTGTCCATTGCCTCCGACGATTCCGACCTCATCCTGCAACTGGTGGGCGCGCTCGAGGAGCACCTGCTGCTCGGCACCCTGCTGACCGCCCTGGTGGTGTGGCTGTTCCTCAAGAGCCTGCGCGCCACCGCCATCATCGCGCTGGCCATCCCGGTCTCCCTGCTGGGCGCGGTGGCGGTGATGTATTTCGCCGGCTACACCTTCAACACCATGACCCTGCTGGCGTTGCTGCTGCTGATCGGTATCGTCGTGGACGATGCCATTGTGGTGCTGGAGAACATCTACCGGCACCGCGAACATATCGACCCGGACCCGCAGAGCGCGGCGCTCAACGGCACCAATCAGGTGGTGTTCGCGGTGATCGCCGCGAGCCTGACGCTGGTGTCCATCTTCGCGCCGGTGATCTTCATGGAGGGTGTGATCGGGCGCTTCTTCCGCTCCTTCGCGGTGGTGGTGACCTTCGGCGTGCTCGCCTCCCTGTTCGTCTCGGTGACACTGACGCCGATGCTCAGCTCCCGCTATCTGCAGGTGACTGAGAAACACGGCAGGGTCTACTGGCTGCTGGAAGGCGGCTTTCAGGCCATGGACCGCCTCTACCGCGCGCTGCTGCGTGGTGCCCTGCGATTCCGCTGGAGCGTGGTGGTGCTGACCATCCTGGTGGTCTATTCCAGCGGTTTCTTCTTCGGCCAGATCGGCAAGGGTTTCCTGCCGCAGGAGGACGAGGGCCGGTTCCTGGTGTCGTTCAAGACCCCGCTGGGTTCCACCCTGGAATACACCGACGGGCGGCTGCGCCGGATCGAGGCGGTGCTCAAGGCGGATGCCGATATCGCCAGTTATTTCTCCACCATCGGGACCGGAGCGACCGGCCAGGCCAACCGCGGCACGGTGTTTGTGCGCCTTGCGCCACGGCAGCAGCGTGACACCCACATGTACCGGGTGATCGACCGCCTCGGTGATCAACTGGCACAGATCCCCGGCGTGCAGGCCTTCCCCTCGCCGGTACCGCCGATGGGCGGGCAGCGCGGCGAGCCGCTGCAGTTCGTCCTGCTCGGGCCCGATATCGAAGGGGTGGCCGCCCTCAGCGCAAGCCTGAAGCAGCGCCTGGCCGGCATGCCAGAGCTGGGCCGGGTGGATCTCGACCTGCAACTCGAACTGCCCCAGCTCAGCCTCGACATCGACCGTACCCGTGCCGCCGATGCGGGTCTGAGTACCCGCGACATCGCCCTGGCGGTCAATGTGCTGGCGGGCGGCCTGAACGTGGCCAAGTACAACGATCTGCCGGGCGATGGTGAACGCTACGACGTGCGCCTGAAGGCGCGCGAGGGCAGCTTCAAGGCGCCAGACGACCTGCAGAAGATCTATCTGCGGGGGCGCGAGGGCCGGCTGGTGCGGCTGGATACGGTGGCCCGCTTGCAGCCGGACATCGGGCCGGCGGTGGTGACCCGTTTCGACCTGCGCTACTCGGGCAACTTCTTCAGCACGCCGACCATCTCGCTGGGCGATGCAGTGAGCAAGGTGCAGGCGGCGGCGGACGAACTCCTGCCGCCGGGCTACAGCGTGAAGATGATCGGCCGCGCCGAGGAATTCGGCAAGACGACCCAGTACATGCTGTTCGCCTTCGTCACCGCCATCGTGCTGGTCTACATGGTGCTGGCCAGCCAGTTCGACTCCTTCATCCAGCCACTCATCATCATGGTGGCGCAGCCGCTGGCCATCATCGGCGGGGTGGTCGGCCTGTGGTGGATGGACATGGGCCTGAACATCTTCTCGATGATCGGCCTGGTGCTGCTGATGGGCCTGGTGGCCAAGAACTCCATCCTGCTGGTTGACCTGACCAACCAGCTGCGCGGGGAGGGCAGGGACATCCGCAGCGCGCTGCTGGAGGCCTGTCCCATCCGTCTGCGACCGGTGCTGATGACCTCGCTCACCGTCATCATCACCATGCTGCCAGCGGCCATCGGCCTGGGTGCCGGGGCCGACACCAACGGGCCGCTGGCGGTGGCGGTGATCGGCGGCATGGTCAGCTCCACCCTGCTGACCCTGGTGGTTGTGCCGGCGGTGTATTCGCTGCTGGAAAACGGGCTCACCCGCATCAGATCCCGGCGCAAGTACCTCAAGCAGGGACAACAGGCACGGTAGGTGTTACAACCTTCTGCTATGACTGTTGCCTGGGTGATAAGTGACAGCCCGATGTTGCAACATCGGCAGGATGACCAGGATTTTCCACTTGTCTCATTAAAGAGAGCGAGAGATGGCATGGTTGCCAGTGACTACCAACAAGGCAGGTGATCAGGCATGAAGCACAACATCAGCCCCCCCAGGCGGGTCGGACAATGGTCGGGCCTCGTATTGCTGGTGCTGTCCGGCGCCAATCCGGTGTCTGCGCAGACACTGCAGCAGGCCTGGGATATCGCCTTGCAGGTCGACCACAGTATCAAGGCGGCAGAGGAACAAAGCGCCGCTGCCGCGCAGCAGTCGCAGGCCGCCAGGTCGGCCCGCCTGCCGGTGGTGTCGGTGGCGGCCGGCTATACCGCGCTGGACAACGCGCCTGCATCACGGGTGAATCTCGGGCCGACACCGAGCGAATTCCCCATCAGCGAGAAGGACAGCCTGTCCTACCAGGCGAGCGCCACACTGCCGCTCTATACCAGCGGTCGGATCAGTCGCGGCATCGATGCCGCGGACGCCACCCTGCAGGCATCGCGCAGCCAATTCTCCGCGCAGACACAGGACCTCAAGCTGCAGGTGGCCGAGGCATACGTGGCTGTGCTGCGTGCGGCGGAGGGGGTGCGGGTGGCCAGCAGTCATGTCGACAGCCTGAAGGCCCATGCACGCGATGTGGCAAACCTGTACGAGCAGGGGATGGTGTCGCGTAACGACCTGCTGTCGGCGCAGGTCGCCCTGGCGGATGCCAGCCAGGCGGCGATCAAGGCGCAGAATGCACTGGACATCGCCCGCTCTGCCTTCAACCGTCTGCTGGGCCGGCCACTGCATCAGGCCGTGGCACTGGATGAACTTGAGCCGGCGGCGCCGGGCGAGACGCTCGATGCGCTCAGCGAGCGGGCGCTCGATCAACGCCATGAGTTGCAGGCACTGCGGGCGCAGATCAGTGCGCTGCGCCATCAGGCCGCGGCGGTGCGTGCCGGGGCCGGCCCCCAGCTGGCCCTCAGCGGCGGCTATGGCTATCAGCAGAATCGCTACACGGTGCATGAGGGCCAATGGTCGGTCAATCTGGGCCTGCAGTGGCAGGTCTTCGATGGTGGTCTCATCCGTCATCAGGCCGCGGCCAGCGAACGCCAGGCGACGGCATTGCAGGAGCAGCATGATGACCTGGCCTCACGCATCACCCTGCAGGTGCGGCAATACTGGCTGGATGTGCAGGAGACGCGCAAACGTATCGAGGTGACCGCAAAGGCCATCGCCCAGGCGGAGGAGAATCTCAAGGTGAACCGCGACCGGTACGAGAACGGACTCTCCACCAATACCGAGGTGCTCGATGCCGAGACCCTGCGTACCCGCAGCCAGGGCAACCATGCCAGCGCCATCTACGATGCGGTGCTGGCAAGCCTGCGCCTGCAGCGTGCGGCCGGCGAACTGTAACTGGAAACGATGATGAGCAAGGAAACGAAGACAAGATGGCTGTTGCTGAGCGTCGCATTGCTGGTGCTTGCGGCCATCGCCGCATGGTGGCTGTGGTTGCGGCCGGCACCGCTGCCCGCTGGCCTGATCCAGGCCAACGGGCGCATCGAGGGGGATCACTACACGGTGGCCGGCAAGGTGCCGGGGAAGATCAGCAGCTTGTTGGCACGTGAAGGCGACGCGGTGGAGCAGGGGCAGATCCTGGCACGTCTCGACGACGCCGAGGTGCGCGCCAAGGTCGAGCAGGCGAAGGCCGCTGTCCAGGCGATGGAGGCACAACGGGATGCCGCACGCACCGCCCTTGCCACCCTGAAGGCACAGATACCGCTGCAGGTGGATACCGCCAGGGCCGGGGTGGCCCATGCCAAGGCAGCGCTGGCGGCGGCCAGGGCAGGCGAGCAGCAGGCCGCCAGGGATGCGAAGCGTTTTGCCGAGATGCTGAAGCGCAAGACGGTGGAGCGGCACCGTGCCGAGGAGGCCGAGCTGGCCTGGAAGGTGGCGAAGGCCGAGTCTGCCACGGCCGAGGCGGCGGTGACCCAGGCGGAGAAGGCCCTGGCGGAGGCGGAGCTGGGTTGGCAGCAGGTCAAGGCCAAGGAGCAGGAGGTGGCCGCCCTGGAGGCGCAGCTTGCACAGACACTGGCGGCACTGGCAGAGGCGGTGAGCGTGCTGGATGACCTGAGCATCCGCGCGCCGGCAGGCGGCATCATCACCACCCGTATCGCCGATGAGGGCGAGGTGGTCGCGGCGGGCAGCCCGCTGTTCGATATCGTCGATCTCGACCGCCTCTATCTCAAGGTCTATATCCCCGAGAAGGTGATCGGCAAGGTGCGCCTCGGCCTGCCGGCGCGCATCTATACGGACGCCTTTGCGGATGAGTCGTTTCCGGCCACGGTGCGCTACATCGCCTCGCAGGCCGAGTTCACTCCCAAGGAGGTGCAGACGCCCGATGAACGCGTCAAGCTGGTGTACGCGGTCAAGCTCTATGCGGACGAGAATCCGGATCACCGCCTGACGCCGGGCCTGCCCGCCGATGCGGTGATCCGCTGGCAGGAGGATGCGCCATGGGTGAAGCCGCGCTGGTGAGCCCGGAGCCGGTGGCGCCACTGGTTCAGGTCCAGGGCTTCTGCAAGCACTACCGCAAGCAGGTGGCGGTGGCGGCGCTGGATCTCACCATCCGACCCGGCGAGATCTACGGCCTGATCGGGCCTGATGGCGCCGGCAAGAGTTCACTGATGAAGGCGGTCGCCGGCGTGCTGACCTACGAGGGCGGCGCAGTGGACGTGTTCGGTGAGCGGGTGGATTCGGAGGCGGCGGCGGAGCGGGTCAAGGCGCGCATCGGCTTCATGCCCCAGGGGCTGGGACTCAACCTCTATGCGGAATTGTCGGTGGAGGAGAACATCGACTTCTTCGCCCGCCTGCGCGAGGTGCCGCCCGGGCAGCTCGCCGAGCGCAAACAGAAGTTGCTGGCGATGACGCGCCTGGGGCCGTTCCGGGATCGCCCCATGAAACACCTCTCCGGTGGCATGAAGCAGAAGCTGGGGTTGGTCTGCACCCTGATCCACGAGCCCGAACTGGTGATCCTCGATGAGCCCACCACCGGCGTCGACCCGGTGTCGCGGCGTGACTTCTGGGCCATCCTCGCCGAGCTGCTGCGCGAGCGCGGCATCACCGCGCTGATCTCCACCGCCTACATGGACGAGGCGGCCCGTTTCCACCGGCTCTCGCTGATGTATGGCGGGCG
>JANTHH010000143.1 GCA_024762485.1 Chromatiales bacterium | reverse complement strand
TCCAGTACCTTGCGTTCGAACTCGGGCAGTTCGTCAAGAAACAGCACGCCATGATGGGCCAGCGAGATCTCGCCGGGCCGGGGTGAGCTGCCGCCACCCACCAGGGCGACGCCGGAGGCGGTGTGGTGCGGGTTGCGGAACGGCCGCTCGCGCCAACGGGCCGGATCGAAGGCCTGGCCACTGATCGAGCGCAACGCGGCACACTCCAGCGCCTCGTCCTCCGCCATCTCGGGCAGGATGCCGGGCAGGCGGCTGGCGAGCATGGATTTTCCCGTGCCAGGCGGGCCCAGGTAGAGCAGGTGATGGCGTCCGGCAGCGGCCACCTCCAGCGCACGTCTGGCCTGCTGCTGGCCGCGTACCTCGTTCAGGTCCGGCCCGGTGTGGGAAGGCGTCTCACGGGGGCGTGGTGGGGCAGGCGACAGCGGCTGCTGGCCGTTGAGATGGCCACAGACCTCGAGCAGGTGGCCGGCCGGGAACAGCCTGGCCTGGCTGGCCAGCGCGGCCTGTTCGAGGTTGTCCGCGGCGAGGATCAGCGCCCGGTCGGCGCGGCAGGCGGCAAGGGCGACCGGCAGGCTGCCGCTGACACCGCGCAGCTCGCCTGACAGTGCCAGTTCCCCGAAGAACTCCAGGTCCTTCAGAGATTGTGCGGGCAGCTGCGACGAGGCGGCGAGGATGCCGACGGCGATGGCGATGTCGAAGCGGCTGCCCTCCTTGGGCAGATCGGCCGGCGCGAGATTGACGGTGATGCGTCGGGCCGGGAACTCGAAGCCGCTGTTGAGGATGGCGCCGCGTACCCGGTCGCGGCTCTCCTGTACCGCCTTCTCCGGCAGTCCAACGATGTGGAAGGCCGGCAGGCCGTTGGCGAGATGGGTCTCGATGGTGACCGTCGGGGCATCGATGCCCACGGCGGCCCGTGCGTAGGTGGTGGCGAGGGTCATGACCGTCCCTGGTCGTGTTGAGTGGTTGTCAGCTGTCCTGGGCGGCGGGTTTCAGCCTGTTCTCCAGTTCGGCGACCCGTTTCTCCAGCTCACGCACCTTCTCCCGGGTGCGCAGCAATACCGCCTGCTGTACCTCGAACTCCTCCCGGGTCACCAGATTCAGCTTGCCGAGGGCGATCTCCAGGCTGCTGCGCAGGTTCTGTTCCAGGTCGCCCTTGATGGCCTGCAGGTTGCCGGGCAGGCCGTTGGCCAGGCGGCGTGACAGTTCGTCGAAGTGTTTCGGGTCCAGCATGGGTAATCTCTTGTGCGTAGGGGGCTGGGAGCAGATTAGACAGCCATGGCGTGCTTGTCCAGACGCGGAAAAGTCGGTCTGCGGATGACCGCGCACCAAATTGGCGCCCTATATTAGTGCAGCTGCTGATGAGGTGTTCGATCATGGTGCATCGATGGCTGGCCGACCCCGGCTTGAGTGCGTACAACCCAGTGTTTATCGGCCTTTTCCCGGTTTGGCACGATTGCTGCTGAATAGCGCCCATAGCCGAGAACCGGCTTGTCATTATCTCAATATGGTTAACGTGGGAGTTTCAACAAGATGAAAATGAAAAAGATTGCATTGGCGTGTGGCGCGGCGTTACTGGGCATGTCTGCCGTTGCCCAGGCGGAGTGGAGTGCCAATATCGGTGTGACCAGCAACTATGTGTGGCGTGGCTGGACCCAGACCGATGACGAGGCAGCTGTTCAGGGTGGTGTGGACTATAGTCATGAAAGCGGGTTCTATGCGGGTACCTGGGCATCGAACGTAAACTTCCCGTCCACCACCACCCTCACCACGGGCTTCCCTCCGACGACCACGACCATCGTCAATGACGATACGGGCGCAGAGGTGGACTTCTACGGCGGCTTCGCGGGTGAGTACGACGCTATCGGTTACGACGTCGGTATCGTCTACTACGCCTACCCACAGTATGACGATAGCGATTTCACCGAGATCTATGGAAGCGCTTCCTACAAGATGTTCGAGGCCGGTATCGCGTACACCATTGCTGCTGACATCGATAACCTTGAAGGAGATGTCTACTACTACGCCAGTGCCGGTCTCGAGCTGCCGGAAGGCTTCGGTCTCGGTGTCACTATCGGCCACGCTGACGATGGCGGTGCACTCGATTACACCCACTATCAGCTTGACGTGACCAAGGGTGCCGGTGACTTCGGTGACTTCACCCTGTCCGTATCGGATAACGATGAGGCCGATTCCGATCCCAAGGTCTTTGTCTCCTGGGGCAAAAGCTTCTGATCCGATCCTTCCGGGGATTTCATTGAAACCGACGGCCCGTCCCCGTGATGGGGGACGGGCCGCAGATGAGGAGAACGCTCCATGAAACTGGTAGCAGCCATCATCAAGCCGTTCAAGCTGGACGACGTGCGCGAGGCACTGTCGGAAATCGGCGTCACCGGCATCACCGTGATCGAGGTCAAGGGCTTCGGTCGCCAGAAGGGCCACACCGAACTGTATCGTGGCGCGGAATACGTGGTCGATTTCCTGCCGAAGATCAAGGTCGAGGTGGCCATAGACGATGACCAGGTCGATGCCGTCATCGAGGCCATCAGCAACGCCGCCAAGACCGGCAAGATCGGCGACGGCAAGATCTTTGTATTCGAGTTGGCCCAGGCCATCCGCATCCGTACCGGCGAAACCGGTCCCGAGGCACTCTAAGGCCGCCAACTGACTCGTTAGGGGAAAATACAATGGAAGACATACTCAATCTTCGCTATGCCCTGGATACCTTCTACTTCCTGGTATCCGGTGCATTGGTGATGTGGATGGCAGCGGGCTTCGCCATGCTCGAGGCCGGCCTGGTGCGCGCCAAGAACACCGCCGAGATTCTCACCAAGAACGTCACGCTGTTCGCCGTCGCCTGCATCATGTACATGATCATGGGTTACAACATCATGTATCCGGCTGATGGCAATGGCATCATCCCGGTCTTCGATTTCAGCTTCATGTTCGGTGGTGACAATGCCGCGGCCGACGTCCTGTCGCAGGATCCGGCCGCCTGGTATGACGGTTCCTACTACTCCGGCATGTCCGACTTCTTCTTCCAGGTGGTGTTCGTCGCCACCGCCATGTCCATCGTTTCCGGTGCCGTGGCCGAGCGGATGAAGCTGTGGGCCTTCCTGGTGTTCGCCGTCGTCATGACCGGCTTCATCTACCCGATGCAGGGTTACTGGAAGTGGGGTGGCGGTTTCCTTGATGCCGCGGGCTTCAACGACTTCGCCGGTTCCGGTGTGGTGCATCTATGCGGTGCCTCGGCAGCGCTCGCGGGTGTGATCCTGCTGGGTGCACGCAAGGGCAAGTACGGCGCCGATGGCAGGATCAACGCCATCCCCGGTGCCAACATGCCGCTGGCCACCCTGGGTACCTTTATCCTCTGGCTGGGCTGGTTCGGCTTCAACGGCGGCTCCGAGTTGATCGTCTCCAACGTGGACGAGGCCAACGCTGTCGCTGCGGTGTTCGTCAACACCAACATGGCCGCTGCCGGTGGCGTTGTTGCTGCGTTGATCGTCGCCCGCCTGCTGTTCGGCAAGGCCGACCTGACCATGGCGCTCAACGGTGCATTGGCAGGACTGGTGGCCATCACCGCCGAGCCGCTGGCCGGCAGCCCGCTGCTGTCCACCGTCATCGGTGCCATTGGCGGCGTCATTGTGGTGTTCTCCATCGTCGGCATGGACAAGCTGAAGATCGACGATCCGGTCGGTGCCATCTCGGTACACGGCGTGGTCGGCATGTGGGGCCTGATCGCCGTCGCATGGAGCAACAGCGAGGCATCGATCGGTGCCCAGCTGTACGGCCTGGTGGTGATCTTCGCCTGGACCTTCGTGGCCAGCTTCGTCACCTGGCTGATCATCAAGGCCGTGATGGGCATCCGTGTCAGCGAAGAGGAAGAGTACGAGGGCTGCGACCTCGGCGAGTGTGGCCTGGAGGCCTACCCCGAGTTCACCGGCGCCAAGGGCTCCGGCCTCTGATAACCGGCAGTGCGCCGCAAAAGAAGGAACGGGCGCCTCGGCGCCCGTTTTTTTGTCTTGAGCTTTTATGATGTGCCGGTGATCATCGGTATGACACAAGGGAGGGGAAAGATATGCGCAAGGTCCGCTGGTCAATGCTGCTCGCCGGGCTGCTGCTCGTCGGCCTGGTCCAGGCCGATGTCTATCGCTGGGTCGATGACGATGGGAGTGTGCACTACGGTGACCGGCAGCCGCCGCCGGGGAAGCAGGCCGAGCAGCTCGATCTCCCTGCTGCACCCTCAGCGGCGCCAGCGGCAGAAGGGCCGGGCGCCGATCGGGTGCTGCAGACCCTGCAGGAGGATCGCGAGGCAAGACAGGCGGAGGCCGATCGCAAGCGGGACGAACAGGCCGAGCGTGATAAACGCTGCAAGGCATTGAAGGCCCGTTATTGGCGTTACAACAATGTCAGTTCGCTGTACGAAATGGACGAGAACGGCCAGCGCCGCTATCTCAGCGCGGCAGAGAAGGACGAGAAGCTGGACGAGCTGCGCCGGCAGATTGAGGATGTCTGCACCGAGCCCCTCGGTGACGGGGGCGGCTAGTGCCAGTCATTCAACCCGGCCGCATCCAGTCCTGCACTGCCAGGCGGAAGAATTCGGGCTGGGCAAGGGCCGCGCGGTGTATCCCGGCGTTGTAATAACGTGTCTGCAGGCCGGACGTGGCTGCAGCCTCGCTGCGGAAGCCCGTCAGATCCCCGCCCCGTGTGCCGATGGTGGCCGACCACCAGCCGCTGGGGTAGATGGGCAGGGGGAAGAACAGGCTGCGGGCGTCGTCGAAGCCGGCCTCGGCAAGGCTGCGGTACATGCGTTCGAGCAGCGGCATGTGCAGCAGGGGTGATTCGCTCTGCTGCACCACCAGTCCGCCTTCGGCCAGGGCGCGATGACAGGCGCCATAGAAGGCCGGCGTGAACAACACCTCGCCGGGGCCGACGGGGTCGGTGGAATCGACGATGATCACGTCCAGCGAACCGGGGGTGACGTCCTCGATCCAGCGGATGCCGTCGATGAACAACAGCTCGGCACGCGGATCGTCATTGGCCTCGCACAGCTCGGGAAAGTACTGCTCGGACACCCGTGTCACCCGTTCGTCGATATCGACCTGCACCACGTGCGCCACCTCCGGATGCCTGAGCACTTCGCGCAGGGTGCCGCAGTCGCCGCCGCCGATGATGGCCACTTGCCCGGGCGAGGGGTGGGTGAACAATGCCGGGTGCGCCATCATCTCGTGGTAGATGAAGTTGTCGCGGCCGCTGACCATGGTGCAGCCGTCGATCACCATCAGGTGTCCCCAGTCGGTGGTGTCGTAGACCTCGATCTTCTGGAAGGGTGACTGCTCCTCGTGCAGCTTGGCCCTGATGCGCAGGGAGAAGGCCGAGCCGGCACCCTCGTGGATCTCGCTGAACCAGTTGTCGTCCAGTGCCATGGCGGTCCCTGTGTGCAGGTGGTGAGGGGCGCAGGTTAGCGATGCCGGCGGGTGGCCGCAAGCGCGTTTCGCTGTCGCGGCAATTCGCCCATAATCGTGCCTCGATCACCCGGGAACACCATGGCCGCGCATATCGAACCTGTCAGCCAGACCTATGCCATCGACCGCTGGGGAGAGGGCTATTTCGGCATCAATCGTGCCGGACATGTCAGCGTCTGTCCGGACCCGGATCGGATGGACGAGCTCGATCTGTACGAGATCGCTCACGCCCTGCGGGAGTCCGGCCTGCAATGGCCGGTGCTGGTGCGCTTCACCGACATCCTGCATCACCGTATCCGTTCGCTGTGTCAGGCGTTCAGCTGTGCCGCGGAGGCACTTGGCTACCGCGGTGGCTATTGCGCAGTCTATCCGATCAAGGTCAATCAGCAGCACAGCGTGGTCCACGAGCTGGTGACCGGTGGCGGTGACTGTGCCGGGCTGGAGGCTGGCAGCAAGCCCGAGTTGATGGCTGTGCTCGCGGAATCGCCACCCGGCGGGGTGATCGTCTGCAACGGCTACAAGGATGCGGAATATGTCCGTCTGGCGCTGATCGCAAAGCGACTGGGACATCAGGTCTACCTGGTCATCGAAAAGCCGTCTGAGCTGGACCTGGTGCTGGCCGAGTCGAAGGCACTGGATATCGAACCGTTGCTCGGCGTGCGGGTTCGCCTGGCCGCGGTGGCCAGCGGCAACTGGCAGAATTCCGGTGGCGAGAAGTCCAAGTTCGGACTGTCCGCGCTGCAGGTGCTGGCACTGGTGGAGCGCCTGCGCGGCGAGGACCGGCTGCACTGGCTGCAACTGCTGCATTCGCACATCGGCTCGCAGATTCCCAACCTGCGCGACATCCGCAAGGGGCTGGGGGAGGCGGCCCGCTACTTCGTGGAACTGCGCCGCCTCGGCGTCCCCGTCGGAGTGGTGGATGTGGGGGGCGGACTCGGCATCGACTACGAGGGCACCGCCAGCCGTCACTATTGCTCCACCAATTACAATCTCGCCGCCTATGCGCGCGAGGTGGTGAAGGCGCTGGCCCACGCCTGCGACGAGGAGGGGCTGGATCACCCGATGATCTTCAGCGAATCCGGGCGCGCCCTGACCGCCCATCACGCGGTGCTCATCAGCAATGTCATCGACCGTGAAGCGCAGCCGAAGGCGGACCCTCTGCCCGACGGCACCCCTGATCGGCCCGAGGTGTTGCAATGGCTGCAGCAGGAACTGGCGGCGGCCGGAGAACGTTCACCCGAGGAGGCCTTTCAGGAGGCCCGCAACCTGTTCGAGGAGAGCCGCGACCTGTTTCGCCAGGGCGAACTGGATCTCGCCCAGCGGGCGCAGGCAGAGGCCCTTTTTTATCGCATCGTCGAGACCCTGCGTGGCCGGCTCGCCCCGTCCTCCTGCCGTCACCGGGAACTGCAGGAGCAGCTCAACGAGCTGCTGGCCGAGCGGGTGTTTCTCAATTTCTCCCTGTTCCAGTCGCTGCCCGATGTCTGGGCCATCGACCAGGTCTTTCCGGTGATGCCGCTGCAGCGCCTGGACGAGCCGCCGGCGCTCAGCGCCGTGGTGCATGA
>JANTHH010000142.1 GCA_024762485.1 Chromatiales bacterium | reverse complement strand
CGACCAGGCAGAGATCCAGCTTGCGCACATCGGCAAGATCGACCGCGAGTTCGAGCAGATACCAGCCCCGCAGCGGTTGTGCCGTCGCCGGTGCAATACGCCAGTGAGCTTCTGTCACGTCCAGTGACAGGTCATCCAGCCCGACCGGCATAAAGCGGCGCAGAAATCCCTTGGCTAGTGGCATCGCGTCTCGCAGGGGGCAATCATGATGGGGTATGCAGGTGAGTCCAGGCTAAGTGATCGGGGTTTCCATGACAGGCGCCCGAGCCGGCAGTCGGGGCGGGATGCCGCCGCCGTATTGTACCAGCCAGGGTGAGCGCGTTCGGCCCGCTGGCAGGGCAGCGTGACGGGGTTCGGGAAACCGGGCACTTCGGCGTATAATGCGCGGCTGTTTTCACTGGATAGTTTTTTCCGGAGCGCACCATGGCGGACACCGAAGTCAAAAAAGTCGTGCTGGCCTATTCGGGCGGCCTCGATACCTCCATCATCCTGAAATGGCTGCAGGATACCTATGGCTGCGAGGTGGTGACCTTCACCGCCGATATCGGCCAGGGCGAGGAGGTGGAGCCGGCCCGCGCCAAGGCCGAGGCCATGGGCATCAAGGAGATCTATATCGAGGACCTGCGCGAGGAGTTCGCCCGCGATTACGTCTTCCCCATGTTCCGTGCCAATGCCATCTACGAGGGCGAGTACCTGCTCGGCACCTCGATCGCGCGGCCGCTGATCGCCAAGCGCCTGGTCGAAATCGCCAACGAGACCGGCGCCGATGCCATTTCCCATGGCGCCACCGGCAAGGGCAACGACCAGGTACGCTTCGAGCTGGGTGCCTACGCGCTCAAGCCCGACGTCAAGGTCATCGCACCCTGGCGCGAGTGGGACCTGCTGTCGCGCGAGAAGCTGATGAAATATGCGCAGGAGCACGGCATCGAGGTGGATTTCGCCAAGCAGGGCAAGAAGTCGCCCTATTCCATGGACGCCAACCTGCTGCACATCTCCTACGAGGGCGACATTCTCGAGGATCCCTGGGCCGAGCCGGAGGATGACATGTGGCGCTGGACCGTTTCCCCTGAGGCTGCCCCGGACCAGCCCACCTATGTCGAGCTGACCTACGCGAAGGGCGACATCGTCGCCATCGACGGCAAGGACATGACCCCGGCGAGCGTGATGGAGTACCTGAACAAGGTGGGTGGCGAGAACGGTATCGGCCGCGACGACATCGTCGAGAACCGCTTCGTCGGCATGAAGTCGCGCGGCTGCTACGAGACCCCGGCCGGCACCATCATGCTCAAGGCCCACCGCGCGATGGAGTCACTGACCCTGGATCGCGAGGCCGGGCACCTCAAGGACGAGCTGATGCCGCGCTATGCCACCATGATCTACAACGGCTTCTGGTTCAGCCCCGAGCGAGAGGCCCTGCAGGCGCTGATCGACAAGACCCAGGAGACGGTCAACGGGGTGGTGCGCATGAAGCTGTACAAGGGCAATGTCATCGTCGCCGGCCGCAAGTCGGAGACCGACAGCCTGTTCGACGAGTCCATCGCCACCTTCGAGGACGACGCCGGCGCCTACGATCAGAAAGACGCTGCGGGCTTCATCAAGCTTAATGCACTGCGGCTGCGGGTGGCAGCGCGCCGCCGCGGCTGATCGCCCAACCGTGTGGCAATAGAAAAAGCGGCCCGCGGGCCGCTTTTTTCGTGTCTTTTGTTCAGGAGCGGGTCAGTGTTTGAATTCGCCGACGATCGAGGACAGGGTCTTAACCTCTTCCCCGAGGGTGGCCATCTCCTCCATTGCCAGCTGTATGCCGTTGCTGGATTGTTCCGTCACCGCCTCGATGTGTCCGATGCTTTCCATGGCGGTATCGACCAGGGTCGTCTGGTTGCTTGATGTCCCGGCGATGTGGCGATTCATTTCATTGATCTCGGCCAAGGCGCCTGAGATCTCCGCCAAGAGTTCTGCGGCCTCTTCGAAGCGTCCTTCGGTGGCATCTGCTTTTTCCTTTGCCCTCTCCATGACATTGGCGGCATTGCGGGACTCGTCCTGCAGGTTGCTGATCATCCGCTCGATCTCTTCGGTGGATTCCTGCGTGCGGCTGGCCAGGGTACGCACTTCATCGGCCACGACGGCGAAGCCGCGGCCCTGCTCGCCGGCCCGGGCGGCCTCGATGGCGGCGTTGAGGGCCAGCAGGTTGGTCTGCTCGGCGATGCCGCGGATAACATCCAGCACGACCCCGATGTGCTCGCTGTTGCCCTCCAGGTCGATGATGACCTGGTTCGCCTTGCCCACCTCGTCAGCGAGGCTGAAGATGGCGGAGATGGCCTCGGTGGCGATCAGTGCGCCCTGCTTGGCCTGGTCGTTGGCGAGGCTGGTGGCGTCTGCGGCCTGGGCCGCCATGTCGTTGACCTGTTGCGCCGAGGACTTCATCTGACTGATCGCGTCCACCGCCTGGCGGGATTCGCTCTGTTGCCGGTCGATGCCGTCGACGAACTGCCCGGCAATCGTGTTGAAACGATCACTCGTGGCCTCGAGGGTCCCGGCGGAATTGGCGATACGCCCGATCATCCGGCGGAGGTTGGCCGTCATATTGTTGAAGGCGGAGACCATGGCGCCAAGCGTGTCGTGGCTCTCCAGGTCACAGTCGTGGGAGATGTCGTTGTGGCTGATCGCCGTTGCCACCTCGGACATGCTGGCCAGCTTCTTGATCAGCAGCACCCGGGTCAGTCCATAGTTGACGAGGCCGATGGCAGCACCCGCTGCCAGGGAGACGAGCCAGAACCACCCCTCGCTGCCTGGCTTCCAGTCGGCGAAGAGGCCGATCAGGAGGGGCAATGCCGCGCCGACCAGCAGGCCGAGTCCAAGATGGCCCAGGAACAGGGTTTTCAGAATACTCGGCTGTCTGAATCGCATCGCATTCGCCTTGTGTTGGTTTCTCTCTAAGGATTTCGGCCTCGGGCTGGCGATCTTAAATTTCACCGCGGGAGCAGTTATGGTGCGGCAGATGGAAACCACACCCGCTAAATCATGTCCGCGCCCGGTCATTGCCGTCAGCAGCTGCCTGCTCGGCGAACATGTCCGCTATGACGGTGGGCATAAGCGTGACGACTGGCTTACCGGCCCGCTGGCGCAGTTCGTCGACTATCGTCCGATCTGCCCGGAGGTGGCCATCGGCCTCGGTATCCCGCGCCCACCGATCCACCTGGTGGGCGACCCCGCCGCGCCCCGCGCCGTGGGGGTGAAGGATCCCTCACTGGACGTCACCGATGCGCTCGAGGACTTCGCCCGGCACACGGCGGGGCAGCTGGCGGACGTCTCCGGCTACATCCTCAAGAGCCGGTCGCCCAGCTGTGGGATGGAACGGGTGCGCCTGTATGGTCGGCATGGGGGGCAGAAGCAGAGCAGTGGCATTCACGCCCGGGTGATCATGGAGCGCCTGCCCAATCTGCCGGTGGAGGAGGAGGGGCGGCTTAACGATCCCATCCTGCGCGAGAACTTCGTCAACCGGGTCTATGTCTACCGGCGCTGGCAGGATTTCCGCCAGCAACGGCTCACCGCCCGGGGACTGGTGGATTTTCACAGCCGGCACAAATACCTGGTGATGGCCCACAGCCAGGCGGCCTACCGGCGGCTGGGCAGGCTGCTGTCACAGCTGAAGGGCGTGCACCTGCCGGGAGTGGCCGATGCCTACATCGCCGAGCTGATGAGTGCGCTGAAGCGGCGGGTGAATCGCGGCCGTCACGTCAACGTGCTGCAGCACGTCGCGGGTTACCTGAAGCCGTCGCTCGGCGGCGATGATCGCCAGGAGCTGGCCGAGGCCATCGCGGCCTATCGCCGCAGCGAGGTGCCGCTGATCGTGCCCATGTTCCTGCTCAATCATCACTTCCGTCATTACCCGGACCCTTACATCGGCGGGCAGTGGTATCTTGATCCCTATCCCGCCGCCCTCGGGCTGCGCAACAACATCTGACCGCCATGCAGACAAACGCCTTCGGACTCGTCGTCATCGGTGACGAGATACTCAAGGGCAAGCGCCGTGACCGCCATGTCGATGCCTTTCGCCAGCTGTTGGCTGAGCGTGGCTTCGAACTGGCCTGGGTACAGATACTGCCCGACGATCCGGAACTGCTCGTCGCCCGCCTGCGCCAGACCATGGCCGAGGGGCTGCCGGTATTCAGCTGCGGCGGCATCGGCGCCACCCCGGACGACCATACCCGGCGCTGTGCCGCCGCGGCCGCGGGCGTGCCGCTGCGGCGTCATCCCGGCGCGGTGGCGGAGATCGAGGCCCGGTTCGGCGACGATGCCTACCCCCATCGCATACGCATGGCCGACCTGCCCGAGGGCTGCGAGTTGATCCCCAATCCCTACAACCGGGTGCCGGGGTTCAGCATCAACGACCATTATTTCCTGCCCGGTTTCCCGGACATGGCCCACCCCATGGCCCGCTGGGTGCTCGACACCCGCTACGGCGCGGGGGCGGTGCCCGAGCGTGAGCTGGCGCTGAAGGTGTACCGCGCGCCCGAGTCCACCCTGATGCCACTGATGGAGCGGCTGGCAGCGGCCTATCCGCAGCTGAAGCTGTTCAGCCTGCCGCGACTGGGGCCCGATGGTTTTGTGGAGCTGGGATTCCGCGGTCACGAGGGTCTGGAAGAGGCCTTTGCCGAGCTGCGCCGGGGGGTGGAGGCGATGGGCCTGGAGTACAGCCTGCCGTCAACGCTCAAGCCGCCGGAGGCGGCGGATTGAGGATCAGGCGGTTTGGAGCGGATCCCCTGGCGTTGATTCCCCGGCCTGTTCATCGTTGCAGGGGTGGGGACAGGTGTCACCGGGCTGTGCCAGGTGATAACCCTGGCCGAGGTCGATACCGAGTTCCTCCAGCACGCAGGCCACGGGCTCGTTCTCGACGAACTCTGCCACGCTGGAGATATTCAGTCCCCGCGCCAGTTCGGCCATGGACTTGACGAATACCCGGTCGAATTCATCGCTGGCGAGGTTGCGCACGAAACTGCCGTCGAGCTTGATCATGTCCACCGGCAGGTGCTTCAGATAGTGGAAGCCGGAGAACCCGATGCCGAAGTCATCAAGGGCGATGTGGCAGCCCAGCTGGTGCAGGGCCTCGATGAAATGCGACGCCTGCTGAAGATTCTCCACCGCCGCGGTCTCAGTGATCTCGAAGATCAGACGTGACGGGCTGGCACCCGTGTCGGTGATGTACTGGCGGATCCAGGCCAGCACCTCGGTGCTGCCGAAATGCCTGCCGGAAAGGTTGATCGCAAGGGTCAGTGGGCTCCCCGCACGCTCACTGTCGGCTTGCGCCCGGATGGCATTGCGCAACACCCAACTATCGATTTCGCGGATCAGGCCGAAACGTTCGGCGACATCCAGGAAGGCCCCGGGCGGGATCAGACTGCCGTCATCGTCCCGCATCCTCAGCAGCACCTCGTAATGCATCACAGCGCGGTCACGCAGGCGGAAGATCGGCTGGAAATGGAGTACGAAACGGTCATGTTCCAGCGCGCCACGGATGCGTCGCTCCCAGATCAGTTTTTCCTGCATGTCGCTCAGGCTGTGATCATCGGCATGGAAGACGTGGTAGCCATTACGCCCGTTGTCCTTGGCGCGGTACATGGCGGCGTCCGCCATCGCCAGCAGGCTGCCCGGGGCGTCACTGTCACCGGGGAAGGTGACGATGCCGATGCTCGCAGTGACCGGTGTCCCGTCATCATCGCGCTCGGCATTCTGTGCCGCCAGTGACTGCAGCAGGTTGCGGGCAACAGCCGTGGCCTGCTCGGCGTGGGTATTGGGGAGGATGAGGGCAAACTCATCACCCCCGAGGCGGCCGAGGACATCGACCTTGCGCAGGCTGGACTGCAGGCGGCGGGCGACGGCGTTGAGGTATTCGTCGCCGGCATGGTGGCCGAGGGTGTCGTTGATGTACTTGAACTGGTCGAGATCGAGGAACATCAGCACGCCAGGCTGATCGAAGCGCTTGGCATACTCGACCGCGCGTTCGAGTTCACGCTGAAAACGCCGGCGGTTGTAGAGCCCGGTCAGCGCATCGTGATCGGCGAGATAGATGATGTGTTCCTCGGACTGCTTCTGTTCGGTGATGTCGAGCAGCAGGCCGCGGCAGATGAGTCGTCCGCTTTCCTCAACGGGCTCCAGGGTATTGATGCTGCGTACCCACAGGGTATGGCCGTCGCGATGGCTCATGCGAAAATCGATACTGAACGAGCCGGGATGATTCAGATGCATGCCCACCTGATGTTGCAGGGTCTGGTGATCGTCCATGTGCAGCCTGTTCGCCAGGAAGTCGGGTTCCAGCCAGTCCTCGCACGGATAACCGAGCAGCCGCTCTGCCTCGCGGCTGACATAGAGAAATTGCATGTCATGGGGGTTGGCCTCGATCACCACGGCGTCCACGCTGTCCAGCAGGGCCTGCAGGCGTTGTGACTGGCGGCGGGTCAGCTGGTGTTCCTTCTCGAGCGCATCCCGGGTGTCGGCGAGGTGTTCAGCGAGACCGTTGAAGGTTCGCGCCAGATCCCCGATCTCGTCACTGCTGTCGATGGCGATGCGGTGATCGAGTTCATCCCGGGCCAGTGCACTGGCGCCCTGCTCGAGCCTGCGCAGATTGCGCGTCAGCAGGTAGCCGAGGGCAAGTGTGGCCGCCAGGGACAGCAGGATTTCAACAGCGGCGATGGTGGCATTCTGCAGCCGGGTCTGGCGGACCAGTGAAGAGACCTCGTCGATGGCATAGCCGACGCGCAGCGTGCCGAGCGGCTGGCCGAAGAGCGATACCTGGCCAACGGCGTCGAAGACACCGTCGCTGGTGGCATCCTGGAAGGTGTGGTCGGTGGCAGGTTGCAGGGGCACCGAGCCGATGTTCGCCATGTGCCGGCCATCGATATCGACGACATCGGCATAGACAATGGTGTTCTGGCGCTTCAGCAGTGAAAGTGCGTCGAGCAGGATGGCGCGGTCACTGGTGGCCAGGCCAGGGGCGAGCAGGTTGCTCAGCAGGGCGATCTCGTCACGAACGTGGTTCTCCAGGGCCTTGCCGTGGCTGGTGTGGATCAGCCGTACGCTGTTCCACACCAGTGCACTGAGCATGACCAG
>JANTHH010000141.1 GCA_024762485.1 Chromatiales bacterium | reverse complement strand
GCGGTGCTGTTCTTCGTCGGCTGGCCGCAGACCTCGCTGATGCTGCTGGGCCTGTTCGTCGGTATCAGCCTGGTGTTCGATGGCTGGGCGCTGATCGTCATCGGCTGGGCGATGCGCAAGGGCGGTGATGCCGATTCGAAATAGATGGCCGGGTCCCGACCGCAGGGCCGGTATCAGAACGCTGAATCAGACGCGCTGATCAGCCAGTCAAAGGGGCGTACGGATGGACTTCAGCAAGGCTTTTCGCATCGACCCGGGCACGCCGTTTCACTTGTCCGATATCGACCCGGACATGCGGGACCCCAAGCTCGACAAGCACAGCGTCAGACCCCTGCTGGCAGATCAGCAGGCGCGCCTGGCGCAGTTGCAGTACCGACTCTACGCCGAGGGGCGGCAGTCGCTGCTGATCTGCCTGCAAGGCATGGATGCGTCCGGCAAGGATGGCACCATCCGTCACGTATTCGGTGCACTCAATCCCCAGGGGTGCCGGGTGCAGGCGTTCCGTCAGCCGACCGCGCACGAACTGGCGCACGACTTCCTCTGGCGCATCCATCGGACCACCCCGGCGAAGGGCGAGGTGGTGATCTTCAACCGCTCTCATTATGAGGACGTGCTGGTGAGTGCGGTGCACGGCCAGATCGATGGCAAGACCCGCAAATACCGCTATCAGGCCATCAATGCCTTCGAGGAGCAGCTGGCGGAGAGCGGTACCCGCATCCTCAAGTTCTTCCTGCACATCGACAAGGCCGAGCAGTTGCGCCGATTCGCACGCCGGCTGGACGACCCGTCACGCCACTGGAAGATCAGCGAGGCCGATTACAGCGAGCGCCCCTTCTGGGACGACTACCAGCGGTTCTATGAAAAGGCGCTGACCCATTGCAGCACCCGTCATGCGCCCTGGTTTGCGATCCCCGCCAATCACAAGTGGTTCCGTAACCTGGCGATCAGCGGGATTCTGTTGCAGACATTGGAAGACATGGATCCCCAACTGCCTGCGCCCAAGGTCGACATCGAGGCGATCCGGCAGCGTTTTCACGAGGCCAGTGTCGAGCATTGACTGGAGGCTCCATCACGCCACCTTGTCATCTCGACCAGCGGAGAGATCTTGCCCGCACGGTCCAGCGTACTGTTCCATCATCAGGATCTCTCCTCGCAGGCTCGTCGAGATGACAAGGGAGAGAGCGTAATGATAAGCGTGTCATGGGGCTTGGTCCCAAATACGCATCATCAAACCACTTTGTCATCTCGACCAGCGGGAGAGATCTTGCCCGCACGACCAGCGTACGGTTCCGTCATCAGGATCTCTCCTCGCAGGCTCGTCGAGATGACAAGGGAGGATTGAAGTCGGGCCCGAACGCCCGAACAGGCCTTCTCACCCCCCCTTGTCATCTCGACCAAAGGGAGAGATCTTGCCCGCACTATCCTGCCTGCCCACCATCAGAACTTCCTCTCGCGGGTTCATCGGGAAGGCAAGCGGCATTCGGGGTTAGAATGCTACGACACAAATCCAATAACCCAATCGAGGAGAACCAATATGCGTGACTACAGCAACATGCCCGTCGCCGAGTGGGCCGGCAAGCCCACCCTGCTGCACGCCGAGGCCCAGATCAGCCATGCCGAGCCGGTCATACTGGTCATGGGTGATGACTTCGACGTCAGCCTGGATGCCGACAACTGCGGTGGCCGGCTGGACGAGGCGACGGGCATCGTCGTCGACTGCAAGCCAGAGGCACTGGCCCTGCTGGGTGAGCGCAACAACATCCCCGAGTTCGCCGACCTGGCCCGCATCGCCACCACCGCTGCCCAGGTTGTCGACCTGGACCCCGCCCGGCGGCGCATCGTCATCCACGACTGACCCCGTATGCATGGCCGGCGACTCTGCCGGCCATGGACTTCCTCTCTAATCCCCAGCCCTGTCATCCCGACGCGTGCAGCGAGGAGGGATCTGTTGCTGGTACGGATTAAGGGGATCTCGAAAAATTGCCATCCAGGCAATTTTTCTCTACGCAAACCGCAAACGCGGTTTCCGGTTTGCTTCATTTTCAATCGCTTACGCGATCGAAAATGGCGGGACTTCCCTGTCCCGCACAGGCACCTCGAATTTTACGAGGTGCCCTTAAATCGACCAGGTGATCTCGCCTGGCACTCGAGATGAAAAGAGAAGTATGCAGGCGCCTTCAAACAGGCCTGTCCCTCATCCCGCTTGGATGGCGGGTTTGTGCCGCCAGCGCTCGGTCGCCACATAGATCACCGGCAGCAGGTTGAGGGTCAGCAGGGTGCCGGCGGTGAGACCGCCGAACAGCATGATGCCCAGCGGTTGCAGCAGCTGGGGTCCCTGTCCCAGTCCGAGTGCGGCGGGGATCAGGGCGAGCAGGGTGGTCAGCTGGGTCAGCAGCATGGGACGGACGCGCAGGCGCACCGCCTCGCGCACTGCGTCGATTGCATCCATCCCCTGGCGACGCAGGTTGCGGGTGAAGGTGAGCAGCATGATGGCGTTGTTGGTGGAGACCCCGACCAGGGTGATGAAGCCGATGGCCACGGTGATGTCCAGGTGCTGGTGGGTGACAAACAGCGCCAGCGCGGCACCCATGAAATCCAGCGGCAGCTTGGTCAGCACCACCGCGGGGTCGAGCAGGTTGCCGAGCTGGATGGCGATGATGCCGTAGACCAGCAGTGCCGAGGCCAGCAGCACCCACAGCAGCTGGCCGCCGGTGTGTAACAGCTCGCCGTATTCCCCGGTATAGCCCCACTGGATGCCCGCCGGCAGACCCAGGCCCGACAGGGTCCGGTCCAGCTCGGCGATGACGCTCAGGGGATTGCCGTCGATCTCGGCGGTCAGGGTCAGGGCACGGATGCCGCGCTGATGCTCGATGGTGGGATAGCTCGACTGCTGTTCGATCTGTGCCAGCTGTTGCAGCGGGATCAGTTCGCCGCCGGCATCGGTCACCAGCACCTGCTGCAGATCCTCTCGCCGCAGGCGGTGCTCATTGGCGTAGCGCAGGAACAGGTCCACCGGTCGCTGCTCGATCACCACCTGTCCGATCACCTCGCCCTGGATGGCAGTGCGCAGGGCGCGGGCCAGGTCCTGCGCGCGCACGTCGTAGCGCGCCAGTGCCGAGCGGTCGACACGCACCTGCAGCTGATCCACCGGGATCTTGGTGTTGTTGACCAGGTTGACCAGTCCCGGCACCCGGCGTGCCGCCGTCTCCACCCGGGCGGCGGCCGCGTACAGGGTCTTCAGGTCGTTGCCGTAGAGGGTGATGCCGAACAGCGCCGGCAGGCCGGAGAAGGACTCGTCGAGCTTTTCGCTGGTGGGCTCGTTGATCCGCCCGATGACCCCCGGCTGCGCGGCCAGCAGGCGCTCGACCGCGGACTTGACCGCCAGCGGGTCGGCGCCCTTGTCCTTGTCCAGGCGCAGCACCAGCTCGCCCTGGTCCGGGCCCTCGATATAGAAGGACGATTCGGGCGAGCCGGTGCGGCGGAATACCCCCTTGACCACCGGCATGGCGAGCAGATCCTGCTCCAGCGCCGCACCGACCCGGTTACTTTCGTTGAGAGAGGTGCCGGGGGCCAGCTGATAGCTCAGCAGCAGGCTGCTTTCGTCCAGCAGCGGCAGCATGCGGGCCGGGTTGTAGGCCAGCAGCGCCAGGCTGCCGAGCAGCAGCAGGGTGGTGAACAGCAGGGTCTTGGCACGGTGCCTCAGCAGGTGGTCGAGCAGGCCCAGGTTGAAACGCTCGAAGCCGTGCACCAGGCGGGCGCCAAGGTCGCCAGCGCGGTGCCCGGCCGTCGTCGTCAGTCGGTTCATCGGCCGCATCCAATGGGCCGCCGCCAGCGGGATCAGGGTCACCGAGAGCAACAGAGAGAACAGCAGCAAGACGCTGAAGGTGATGCCGAAGGCATGGGTCAGGCGGCCGGCAAGCCCGCCGACAATGATCAGCGGGGCGAAGGCGGCGAGCACGGTGAGGGTGCCGGCGATATCGGCGCCGAGGATCTCCCGGGTGCCGCTCAGCGCCGCCTGCCAGGGTGACTGACCAAGGTTGCGGTGACGGTCGATATTCTCCAGCACCACGATGGCATCGTCCGCCACCATGCCGATGGCCACCGTCAGTGCCCCCAGGGTCATCAGGTTCAGCCCCAGGCCGAGGCCGTTCATCAGCCAGAAGGTGCCCAGCACCGTCAGCGGGAAGGTGACGGCGATCACCAGACTGCTGCGGTTGCGCCCGAGGATCAGCATCACCGCGATGATGGCCAGCAGCGCACCGGCCAGCAGGTTGTCGCGCATGTTGCGATAGGCCAGGCCGATGATCTCCGCCTGGTCGTAGAACTTGTCCAGCCGGGCACCCGCGGGCAGGGCGGTGGCCGCCAGCTGGCGATCCACCGCCCGCGACACCGCCAGGGTGCTGGCGCCGGGCTGTTTCTGGATGGTGAAGGCGACCGCGGGCAGGCCGTCGCTGCTGATCACGTAGCGCTGCGGCCTGGCGGCGGCGTACACCCGCGCCACCTCGGCCAGGCGGACGGGCCGGCCATCGGCAGTATGTGCAACGGTCACCTGTTTCAAGTCGGCCAGTCGCAGCAGTCGCGCCTCGGTGCGCACCAGCAGATCACGACCATGGGCCTCCAGGTGGCCGCCGGTGTCGAGTACATTGGCGCCCTGCACCGCGGCGGCGATGGCCGCGGTGGTCAGGTGATAACGACGCAGACCGAGCGGATCGACATCGATGCGCCAGGCGGACTTCGCCCCACCCATCACCGTCACCCGGGCCACCCCGGGCAGCGCCGACAACCTGGGCGCGAGCTGGTACTGGGCCCAGCTGCGCAGGGCCACCGGGTCGCCGCCGCGCAGGGTGTAGGTGGAAAGCATGGCCAGCGAGGTGCCGATGTTCTCCAGTTCCGGGCGGGCGTCACCGGGCAGGCGGATGGTCGCCAGACGGCTGCTGACCAGTTGCCGGGCCTGGATCACATCCATGCCCCAGTTGAATTCCACACTCACCTGTGAGAAGCCCGGCGCCGAGGTGGAGCGCACCCGGCGCAGGTCGCTCAGGCCCAGCATGGCGTTCTCGATGGGGCGGGTGATCAGCTGCTCCATATCCTCGGCCGTGCCGGCAGGATAATGGGTGATGACGTTGATCAGGGGATAGTCGAGCCGCGGAAAGAGATCCACCGGCAGGCTGCGGAAGCTGGTCAGGCCGCCGATGCCGAGCAGCAGCACGCCGAGGACCAGGGCGGTGGGGTAACGCAGCAGTCTTTCAAGCATCGCTGACCTGGCCCTTAGCCCGGATGTTTCATGAAGGATTCGGGAATCAGGGCGTTTGTGGCTAAGCAGTTCGGGCGATCGCCCGAAGAAGCATAGCGGTCGCTATGGTTCAAGGGGGATCGCTCGAAATGCAACGCCACAAGCGGACTGAACCCGAATAGGACAAACCGTGCCGGCGCAAAACACCATGCAAATACTGAAACGGGTTGATTGACAAACGAAAAACTGAACATGGCGTCCGCCTTTGTGAAATATCCGGGTTAGTCGACGAACTTGATGAGGTCTTTGAGGTCCCGGTAGAGCAGCTCGTAGGCGCCCTCGGTCACCACCGTGGTGCCGGGTCCGATCCCTTTCGTCACCGGGATGCGCCCGTCGCTGCCCGCTGCCCCGGTCTGGACCTCAACCGGCTTGAAGCTGCCCGCGGACGAGACCATGACCCAGTGTCTGCCGTTGCGTGAGACCACCGCGGCGGCGGGCAGCCAGGCGACGGGCAGGGGTTCGCCCAGATGCTGCACCTCGACCCAGGCGCCGTCGTGCAGGCGGTAGCCTGGATTGTCCGCTGTGAAGCGCAGCAGCCAGAGGCCGCTGTCGGGGTCGAGGCGGGGGACGCCACCCAGTGGCTGTAGGGCGATCTTTCCGGATGTCCCCGGCCAATAGGTCTGGCCATGCTGCCAATTGGGCAGGGCGGACTCGGCCACCTCCACGTCCAGATAGACCCGCTTGAGGGATTCCAGCTCCAGGATGGGGTCGCCGGCCGCCAGCTGTTCGCCAAGGGTGGCGCGGCGCGCAATCACCATGCCGGCGAAGGGTGCCTGCAGCCGGCCGAGTTCCCTGGCAACCCGGCTCAGTCCGTGGGCATCGACCCGCTGCGCCAGGTCCTCGGCATCCATGGCCAGGTTGAGCAGGTCCAGGTCTGCCGCCAGGGTCTGCCAAGCCAGTTCGGCCTCGGCCACGGCCTTGGCGGCTGTCTGCTCGCCGGCAAGCAGCTCCCCCCGGGTGATGGTGTTTTCTCGCCTGTTCTGGCGCAGCACCTTCAGCTGTTGTTGGGCCAGTTCGGAGCCATGGCGGGCCAGCTGCCAGGCCGCCAGATGACGACGCAGCTGGGGCGCATCGAAAGTGGCCAGCGTGTCCCCCGGTCCCACCCGGGCACCGGGTTCCACTGCCAGGGAGCGGATGCGTGCCGCGAAAGGCAGTTTGAGTACCGCCTGGCGCTGGGCGCTGACCTGTGCGTAGGCGGCCTGCATGGGCCGCCATTCGCCGGCCGTGGCAACGGTCGTCGGCAGGGCATTGTCGGCCTGCGTCGGAACGGCACCGAGGGTGGCATGGATTACCAGTAGTGTGGCCAGGCGACGGAGTGACGAGGTGGTCAACAGCATGTACTTGTCCTCCAGTATTGTTCTGATCGGACGGATGATGCGGCTGCTGAGTGTCTGGTCAGTCAGCAGTAAGCGATGGATTATTGATCCAGGTGGTGATGTGGTCTCTTACCATTTGGAAAGGGGGGCCGCCAGCGGTTTGCCGGGCGTGTTGGCCTGACAAGCCATCTTGGTATCAGGATGGATGCTTGCCAGATGGTAAGAGTCTGACAATGGCTAACTGTTCTAGACTGATGTTTCTAGACACGTCGAATAAAAACTGCGTCGTTGGATAGTGAGGGCGAAGGGCGGTGTGCCTTGTTCATGGGTGGGGTTTTGCGAACAGACGAATGTCGCAGTCACCCATATCCGCACCTAAATATTTAAAGGGGAGTAACTTCCTCACCGTGTCCTGCGTTGAAGTGTCGTTGGTGTTTTCTGCAATGCATGCGAGTCGTCACGGTCAGTGCGCTCGCCGACAGGCTGGAAAAGAAGATGAAAAAGCA
>JANTHH010000140.1 GCA_024762485.1 Chromatiales bacterium | reverse complement strand
TGCAACATTGCGGTTCAGGCGCAGAGTGCTGTAGGGGGACAGCTTCAGGGTATAGGTCTGGACCTGGTTGTCCGTCTGATTGAGCAGGCTGTTGCTGATGATGCCCTGGGTGGAGATGTTGTTGAAACCCGCCGTGGCCGAGGCATCGAGGAACAGCTCGTTGCGGTAGAGTTCCGTATTCATGTTGGCATCAAGCACATGCGCCAGCCGAAGGTCATCACCGTTCTGGATGCCCGAGGGATAGTAGAGCAAGGAGGGTCTGTAGCTGAAGTTTGCAGTGGCCCGCCCGCCTGTACCCTCGAGGCCGATCGAAGGGGTCACATTCAGGATGATGCCAGCATCACCCTGTGGCTGCAGGGTCAGGTTGTCCGAATAGGTCAGACCGAGGCCCAGTGAATTCGAGACGTCCCACTGCGCCGCCCCGGCCACATTGACAACAACAAAACTGCCAAGCAGTACAGGGAGTCGACTGATACTTTTCATTCAGCCCACCACAGTGCACGCAACGTCAGGGATCGGTTACTGGTCATTATTGCCGTATCCATAGCCATATCCATAGCCATAACCGTAATTTGAGCCATACCCATAGCCGCCATAGTTGCCGAGGAAGAGATCAGGCTTGCACTTGTTCAATACCAGCGAGACATTCTCGGTCGACTCCAGCTGGGCCAGCGCGTCCTTGACGAGGTACTGTGGGGTAACGGCAGACTCGACCACCAGGACAATCTGCCCCATCTGCTGTGCCAGAACGCTGGCCTCACTGGTAGCCAGCAACGGTGGCGAATCAAACAACACAATCCGATCCGGGTAGCGCAAGGCCAGCTCATCCAGCAAGCGCTGCATGTTATTGCTGCCGAGTAACTCGGTCGACCGACGGTGACGCCGCCCAGCCGGCAGTATGGTCAGTTTCGGGACATCGGTATGCAGCAGCAGCTCACTGAGATCCAGGCTTTCGTCGAGCAGTCGCTCTGTCAGACCCGGGCGGGTGGTGACATTGAGTAGACGGGAGAGACCCGGCTTGGCCAGATCCGCATCAATCAGCAAGACTGTCCGGTCGAGTTCCATGGCGATGGAGATGGCGAGATTGAGGGAGGTAAATGTCTTGCCCTCCCCCTCCACGGAACTGGTCAGCATCACCAGGTTGTTGTGAGTACCCGGTCTCTGGTTGGCGTCAGCGAAGGCCCGCATCAACAACGGCCGCTTGATCATCCGGTACTCTTCGGCCGTGCGGCTACGTTCACCCTCGGCAGTGAGTATGCCCTCGCGGCCCAGATTTGCGAGGGAGATGAAATTGCCGCTGCCACTGTCCGTGGCCTGTTCGTCCGTGAAATGGGCCTTATGACTGGCTTGGGACTGCGGTGCTGCCTGCGCATTCGTGGTCTGCGCTTCAACTTCCTCGGAAACAGCTGCTTTTTCCTCGGCAAGCGTACTGGTCGCCCCCGTCGCCCCGGCCTTCTCCTGCTCGATGGCTTCTGCCTGCCCTGTTGTCTCTCCCGCGGCCGTTGCAGCAGCCTCTATCGTGTCCTGTGCCGGTTCTGGCGAGGCTTGCGCTTTCGGTTTTTCCGTCTCACCGATCAGCTTGTCGACTGCTTTTTCAATGATATTCATAATCAGGAGAACTTAAGCGAATTGGCCAGTCTGGGCAGGACATCGATATTCAACTGGTAGAGTGCGAGGACGAGGCCGAAGCAGACAATCAGCCCTGTAAAGGTAAAGGCAAAGCTGACATTGCGGACCTTGCGCGCGCGAACCTGATCCCTGGTCCAGACCATGTTCACACTCCCCAGTACGGGCAGGCCAAGTGAATCGCTCATCATCTGCCGTTCATCGAAGGTGGGTCGCAGCTGTGACATCAGGAAAGCCACACCAAAGCCCACGCCCAGGCCCAGCAACAGGACGACACTGCTGAAGAGTATGCGGTTGGGACCGGAAGGGGTGACCGGGGCTCGCGGCGGATCGATGACCTTGAACTTGACCGAATCCCCTTGGTTGTCTGCCTTGCGTGCCAGCTTGGCTGATTCAAGACGACTGAGCAGGACAGCATGATTCTTTTTTAGCAGGGCATAGTCGCGATTAAGCTCCTTCTGCTCGTTTTCGACCTTGAGAACCCGGTTGATGTCCTGCTCCAGTTTGGCGACGTCCGCGGCATACTTATCACGCAGCAAGCGCTTGGCGGCCACCTCGGCCTCGGCATTGGCCAGGCTGAGTTTCATCTGCTGGTAGACCGGATTCTGGTTGACATCGCTGGTAACCACGCCACCGCTTTCCACTGTTTTTGCGGTCTTGCGGACGAATGCGGCCTTCTCGTTCTTCAGGATTCGCAATTTTGCCTTGAGCGCGATGACATCGGGATGCTTGTCCGTGTATTTCAGCAGCATATCGTCGAGCTTCGATTCGATCGCATTGATCCGCGCGTCGTAATCGCTGGTGTCGACCTGAAAACCCTGGATTGAAGGGCCGAGACCGAAAGTGGGGCTTTCACCGCCGAGCTGGCGTTGCAATACTGCCATCCGGTCCTCTGCCAGCTTGAGATCCAGGTCGGCCTGGGCGAGGCGCTTTTTCGCAGCCGCGAGGGTTTCGTAATAGCCACCTGACTCTTCCGGCAGGTAACCCAGGTTGTTCTGCTTGAATGCCGCAAGTGCCTCCTCAGCTTCGCGCATCCGCCGCTCGTACTCGGCGATCTCCTTCTCGAGAAATGCCGTCGCCGAATCCTGATCCTTTCGCGATTCACCAAGATTGCTCTCCATGAAGATGGTGAGCAGGGATTTCACCACCAGCTTGGCCAGCTCCGGGGAGTGATCCTGGTACGAGATGGTATAGAGGTTTTCCCGGCTGGTGCCCCCAAAGCGGATATTGCTCTTCAGTTCATCGATAAGCCGCTCACGATCCGCCGGCGTTTTTGCCTTGAGATCGAGATCGGTCATCCGCATGACCTTTTCCAGGTTCGGTTGGCTGAGGAGGGTGCGCGTCATCAGCTGGATCTTGCGATCCGAGCGCCCGGTTTCGATGGTTATACCGCGGAGGAAGGGGCTCAGAACCGACTGGGTATCCACATAAACGCGTGCGGACGCCTCGAATTGGTCGGGCATGCGCGCCACCACCGTCCAGCCGATGACACACACAACCCAAGCCACGCCGAGCATCCACCAGCGATAACGCCAAACGCCCCGCGCATGGCGCAGAAGCTGGACAAGCAGTTCACGCACAACAGACCCCGCTTAGAACCAGGCTTCAGGAATGATCAGGATATCCCCTGGTTTCATGTCGACATTGGCGGCGATCTCGCCATCGCGGACCAGGTCATCGATGCGCACGCGGTACTCTTCCATCTTGCCGTCCACCCTGCGTACCAGCGTGGCATTGTTGCCATCGGCAAAGTCGGTCAACCCACCCACTGCAATGATCACATCCAGCATGGTCATCGAATCACGATAGAGCAGCGCCTGAGGTTCGGCGGCCTCACCCACCACACGAATCTGGTCGCGGTAGGTGCCAATGAACCCGTTGACAATGACAGTGACGAGGGGGTCCCTTAAGTAGGTGGAGAGCTCCTTCTCGAGCGCACGCGCCAGTTCGGTGGGCGTCTTGTTCGCTGCAGGGACATCCTCCAGCAGGGGTGCGGTCAACAGCCCATCCGGACGAACGGTGACACTGGTGGAGACATCCGGGTTACGCCAGACAAAGATTTCGACGCTATCACCGGGTGCAATCCGGTAACGGGTGGAATACTCCGCATCGCCGGTCGCTGTTGGCAGTTCGGGGTGTGGATTGGTCTGGAAACAACCCCCGAGCATGAGTCCGAACATCACTGGCAAAACCAGCCGCCAGCCCTTGTGCAGGTGAATTTGCTGCTGCATATCGACGAGACCCCTCATGTCCATATAGGTATGAATGACGCACCGGCCACAAGGGTGGCCGAGCATCATTATTGTTTTATTGCTTCCGGCAAGGCAATCCACCGGACGCTCATGGTATTCCCTGACACGATGTTACGATAGAAGCCACTCAAAGCAAACACCAAATACACGGCTCTCACCATGAATGGCTTTCTCGCAGTGTTCCGCGGCATCGCCCTGATGTTCCGCCCGGGATTGAAACGATTTATCTGGATACCGATTCTGGTGAACAGCCTGCTTCTGATCGGCATCGCCTGGGCGGCCAGCAGCTACTTCGGGGTCGTGCTCGATCAACTGTTGCCACAGGATAGCTGGCTGTCATGGTTCCGTTGGCTCCTCTGGCCACTGTTCGCGATTGCCTATGGGCTTTTCGTGTTTTATGGATTCACCGCCCTCGCCAACATCATTGCCTCACCCTTCAACAGCCTGCTGGCGGCCCGCATTGAATCGATGCTGGCGAACCAGCCGCTACCGCAGGACAATACCCCGCTGCTGGCCAGTGTGTTGCCGGCACTGCTGATGGAGCTGCGCAAGCTGGGGTATTTCCTGATCCGGGCCATCCCTGTACTCATTCTCTTCCTGATACCCGGCATCAACGTCGTCGCCACCGTGCTCTGGCTGCTACTCGGCTTCTGGTTTCTTGCCCTCGAATATCTCGATTATCCGTTGGGCAATCATGGCCTGACTTTCGCGGAGCAGAAGAAGTTACTGGCGAGTCGGCGGGTCAATGCCCTCGGATTCGGCGCCGGGGTCAGCCTGCTGATGTTCATCCCGATTCTCAATCTCGCGGCCATGCCGGTAGCCGTGGCCGGGGCGACACTACTCTGGCATGACCAGCTGAGAGTCGGAAGATCAGTCGTGGCTAGTCCGAGCCGGCCCTGAGAAACCCGGCCAGTCGTTCCAGGGCCGTCTCAAGGCGCTCGAGGCTGGTGGTGTAGGCAAACCGGATGTGCGCATCCGCCCGGTACCGGCCGAAATCCCGCCCTGGCGTCACGGCGATGCCGGCACGACTCAGCAGTTGCTCCGCCAGGAGGAAACTGTCGTTGGCAAAACGACTGCATTCGGCATAGATATAAAAGGCCCCCTGTGGTGGCTCATCCAGTCCGAAGCCGAGTGTCTGAAGGCCCGCGTAGAGAAAATCGCGGCGCTGGCGAAAAACCTCTCGCCGTGACTCCAGTATCTGGTGCGTCTGCTCACTGAATGCGGCCAGTGCAGCATGCTGTGCGAGAGTCGGGGCCGCAAGGAAGAGGTTCTGGGCCAGCCGGTCCAGCAGCGGCACATAGGGTTCGGGTGCCACCAGCCAACCCAGCCGCCAGCCGGTCATGCCGAAATACTTCGAGAAACTGTTGACCACGAACAGCTCCTTCTCACCGAGGGCCAAGGCTGTCGATGAAGGCTGATCGTAGACCAGCCCCTGATAGATCTCGTCGACCAACAGGCCGCCGCCGCTCTCGCGTATCCCCTCGTAATAGGTGCACAGCGACGACGGTGGTATCAGCATGCCGGTAGGATTGGCAGGACTGGCCAGCATCAGCAGGCGTGTCTGCTCATCCCAGGCATCCAGCATTTGCGCGGGGTCAGGACGGAAGCCGCCGGCAGCGTCGACCGGCAGGGAAACGGGAACACCCCCGAACAGACTGACCATGTGTCGATTGCACGGGTAACCGGGATCCGGTAGCAGCACCCGCTGACCCGGCTCGACCAGCACACCGAGTATGAGCTGCAATGCACCGGAGGCTCCGGGGGTGATGATGATGCGGGAGGGCGCGACATCAACACCAAAACGATCGTGATAATCGGCGCTGATCGCCTCGCGCAGGGCTGGCAGCCCGGTTGCCGGCGTATAGTGGGTGTGCCCGGCCGCCAGCGCCGCGTGGCCGGCCTCGACTATCGGTTCAGGGGTCTGAAAATCCGGCTCGCCGACCTCCATGTGGACGATGTCGTGCCCGGCCGCCTCCATCTGACGCGCCCGCGCCAGGATATCCATCACGTGGAACGGCTCGATATCCGCCATACGGCCGGCGGCACGAACCGTGTGCCGGCTTGTCATGTCATTCAGCCCCAGGCCTGCTGATGCAGTTCCTGCAGTAAAGGGACGTCCACATATGGCCTGTTGAGCGCGTGATGATCAAGGGCCCTGGCGGGCGAATCCGGCTCACCCAGTTGATCGACCACCAGCGAGGCGCCGGTGAAGTCGTCATCCCGGGTATAGCCGTTGGTGGTCACCAGCAGCGAACGGATGCCGGCACCGAGAACCGACTTCACGCCATTGGCCGAATCTTCCAGCGCCAGGCAGTCCTCGGGGGCAAGCCCCATTTGTTCCATCGCCCAGACAAAGATGTCGGGTGCCGGCTTCTTGTTCGGCACGATATCCCCGGCGGCGATCACCTCGAACCACTCCATGGCACCCTCCGGCAGGGTATGTTCGAGCAGTGCGGTGACGTTCTCAGGAGTGGTGGTGGTGGCAATGGCGAGCCGCATACCGGCGGCACGGGCCTCATCGAGCAGTCGCCGCACGCCCGGCCGCAACGGGATCTCGCCCCGACCGAGCAACCGGGTGTAATAGTCGGTCTTCGAGGCGTGCAGGCCAGCGACAAAATCATCATCCATCCCAGCCGGCTTGAGATCGGGCCGGTAGTCGGCAAGGAAATGACGAATCCGTTCCTTGCCCCCGGTCACCGCCAGCAGTCTGCCATACAGTTCCTCGTCCCAGTGCCAGTCCAGGCCGGCATCGGCAAAGGCCTGATTGAACGCCACCCGATGGCCATCGCGCTCGGTATCTGCCAGCGTGCCATCGACATCAAACAAAAGTGCCTGCAACTTGCTCATAAAAAACACTCGTACCCTTGAAAAAAAGACGCACAGGATACCCCATTGCGATCAACCCCAGAATCGCCCGATCGGGATTCCGCGAACAGACAGCCGGCCGCTGGCTTGAGATAATGCCCATCGCCCATAGATTCAAGAACCTGCCGAAATCGCCAGGCACCCAGACACCCGAGTCACCCACACTTCATGGATTCGACAGCACCCTATAGGGGACGCTTTGCCCCTTCACCGACCGGTCCGCTGCATTTCGGCTCCCTGGTCAGCGCCATGGCCAGCTACCTCGATGCCCGCGCCCATCAGGGCGAATGGCTGTTGCGAATAGAGGACGTAGACGAGACCCGGGCTGTGCCAGAGGCCATCGAGGACATCCAGCGGACCCTGGAAAATCTCGGCTTCGTGTGGGATGGGACCGTCATCCGCCAGAGTGAACGGAAGGAACACTACCGTGAAGTCCTGGATTTCCTGCAGCTCGAAGGCCGCGCCTACGCCTGTGGCTGCAGCCGCAGCGAGAT
>JANTHH010000139.1 GCA_024762485.1 Chromatiales bacterium | reverse complement strand
GTGGAGGCGCGGTTGAAAGGGGATTGATCATGGCCCGCAGCGGGTACCGATCATGGCGAACAGTGTGGATGCAGGCAGTCTGCAGGAGACGGCAATGGGCACGCTGACCTTGGTCCGCCATGGCGAGTCCATCTGGAATCGCCAGAACCGCTTCACCGGCTGGGTGGACGTCTCGCTCTCCCGGGACGGCATGGTCGAGGCGGAGCGCGCCGGTGGCCTGCTGCGCGACGATCACTTCGATGTGGCCTTCACCTCGACCCTGTTGCGCGCCCAGGACACCCTCTACGAGATCCTCAAGCAGAACCGGTTTTGTGATCAGTACATGCGGGTGCACGAGCTGAGCAGCGAGTGGTATGAGCATTTCATCCCGGCCGAGGACGACACCCGCGAGCTGAAGATCTATGTCTCCGAGAAGCTCAACGAGCGTTATTACGGTGACCTGCAGGGACGCAACAAAGACCGGGCGCGGGATGAGTTCGGTGCCGAGCAGGTACACATCTGGCGGCGCAGCTATGACGTCCCCCCACCCAACGGTGAGAGCCTGAAGATGACCGCGGCACGCGCTGTCCCCTATTACAAGTCGCGCATCGTGCCGCTGCTGCGCCAGGGCGCGTCGGTGCTGGTCTCCGCGCACGGCAACTCGCTGCGTGCCCTCATCATGCACCTCGAGGGGCTCACCCCGGCGCAGATCGTCGCCTACGAGCTGCCCACCGGGAGCCCGCATATCTATCGGTTCGATGACGACATGAGGCTCCTGGAGAAAAAGGTACTCGGAGGCGAGGGACATGCCTGAGCGTGGGCAGCTGCAACAACTGGTGGCACGGGCCCAGGCCCTGGCGCCGATCCGCGTGGCGGTGGTGGATGCCGGCGAACGCCACGTGCTCCAGGGGATCATGGAGGCGCAGGCGGCGGGGCTGGTGGAGCCCCTGCTGATCGGTGATACCGGCCGCATCAAACAGTTGGGCGAGACGCTTGGTCTTGCCCTCGATGACCACCTGATGATCGCCTCGCCACAGGGGGGTGAGGCCGCGCGGCTGGGCGTTTCACTGGTCAAGGCGGGCCGGGCGGATGCGCTCGCCAAGGGCTGGCTGCATACCGATGAGCTGATGCACCCGGTACTGGCCGAACTGCGTACCGGTCAGCGGGTCAGCCATGTCTTCGTCAGCGAGTTGGCGAGCTATCCCAAGCTGCTGTTCATCACCGACGCGGCCATCAACATCGCCCCCGATCTCGCCACCAAGGCGGCCATCGTGCAGAACGCGGTGGACCTGGCGCGGCTGCTCGGTGTCGGGCTGCCGAAGGTGGCCGCGCTGTCGGCGGTGGAGGTGGTCAAGCCGGCCATCGCCTCCACCATCGATGCCGCCTGTCTCAGCAAGATGGCGCAGCGACGGCAGATCCGCCATGCCATCGTCGATGGTCCGCTGGCCTTCGACAACGCCATCTCCCGTGAGGCGGCGGAAACCAAGCAGATCGACAGCGAGGTGGCCGGCGATGTCGACATCCTGCTGGCGCCGGATCTCAACGCCGCCAACATCCTCGCCAAGGACCTGGAATACCTGGCCGGGGCGACCCTGGCGGGCATCGTGGTGGGCGCCAAGGTCCCCATCATGCTGCCCTCGCGCTCGGACCCGGCCTTGGCACGGCTGGTGTCGGCGGCCATCGCTGTTCTAATCCACCATGGCAATCAGGAGGTTCTGGATGCATGAGAAACTGAAGCAGGTCGCCGAGCTCACCAAGCGGCTGGAAAAGGAATATCCAACAGAGACACTGGCCTTTCTCGGATTTCTGCAGAAGGCCGAGGCGGGCAAGGCACTGGATCTGCGCACCAAGGAGTTGATCAACGTGGGGCTGGCGGTGGCGGCCCAGTGCGAGTGGTGCATCGCCTTCCACGTGGACCAGGCGGTTACCGCTGGTGCCACCCGGGACGAGGTGATGGAGGCCGGATTCATGGCGGTGGTGATGCATGGCGGGCCCGCCTACATGTACCTGACACCGCTGCTCGAGTCCCTCGACGAGTGCCTGCCGGAGGGGGATCAGTAGCTCAGCCCAGCTGGCTGGCCAGGTGGTTGAGCACCAGATTCGCCTGCTGGGTGAAGTGGGTGAAGCTGTCGAAGGCGTCGGCATCCAGCTTGCGTCCACTCGGCAGCCTGTCCGTGTAGAACACGCCGATCACCTTGCTCTTGACCACGATGGGTGCGAGATAGAAGGACCGGGTGCCGAGACGTTCGACCAGGTGGTCGCTGAGCTGGTTGGCGATCTCCTTCGGACTGTTCCGGTCCAGCCAGAGGCTTTCCTCGCGGCTCATGCAGTAGCTCAGGATCCCGCTATCGCGTTTCTGCAGGTCGAAACGGAAGCCCTTGAACAGCAGTCCGTCCTGGTCGCCGAGCACGTACTTGGCCCGCAGGCCTTTGCGATCGGGTGTCATCAGGGCGAACAGGGCACGGTCCATGCCGATACCGCGGTGTATGCCCTCCAGGATCATCTCCATCACCATGTTGAAATCCGCCTGCTGGCGCGTCAGTCCGGTCAGCTCGCGCAGGATCTTCAGCTGAAGCGCCGGGTCGGGCAGCGGGAAATCGGGCGACGCCGCCACGTCGTTGACCAGCTCGCCTATCTCGACGTCGGCGGGCAAGGGGATGGCGCGGCCAACCAGTGCCGCACCATAGCTGGCGGAATTCTGTACGGCGAACTTGGCACCCTGATGCAGCTTCTCGATCAGCTGCGCCTCGTCACAGCCGGCGAGATCCGCCAGTGAGCGGATCAGTGCGGCGACTTTTTTTCCACCCCATCCCTGCTCCGTGGCCTCCGCCAGTTGTCGGCTCAATATCAGGCAGCGGCTGCGGCGATCGGGCAGGTCGGGGTTGCGGATAATCGCCTGCAGCCACTCGCTCAGCGCCCACTCGCGGGCCAGTGCGGAGCCGAGTTCGCGCAGGGTGAATCCGAGGATCTCGCGCTGCGCTTTTTCGGGAGATCGGCCAGGCACCCGCAGGGCCTCGTCCAGTGCATCCCCCTCGTCGCCACAAAAACACCAGAAGGCGAGATCGCCGATGTGGTAGAGCAGGGTGGCGATGAACACCTCCTCGGGGGAGGGGTCGCCCATCTCGCTGGCCACCACCTGGGCCTGGGTGGCCGCGTGCAGCGAACGGGCCATCTCCTTCACCAGGTGTTCGCGATGCACCCCCTGCACCAGACTGTCGATCAGGGTCACCGTCAGGCACATGCTGCGCACCGTGTCGAATCCGAGCATCATGATCGCGCGGCTGATGGTGCTGAAGCGCTGGCCTGCGGGCTTGTAGCTTGCGCTGTTGGCGAGTTTGAGCACCTGGGTGGTCATGGCAGCATCCTTGAGGACCGCCTGGCCGAGCTGGGCCGCGGACGAGTCGTCATCCTGCGACACGCTCACCACCTCCTGCACGGTGCGCCCGAAGATGGGCATCTCGCTATCGGTGATTCTTCTTACCCAGGCCTGGATGCCCGGTTTTTTGTTGTTCGACACGCTGATTCCTGGGGCTGGGGCCTTCAGATCCTATCGGCCACCCGGCAGGATGTTTGAGAGAGGGGCAGGAAATGATTCCGATGGCCCCGCCACGCGGGGTAGAATGCCGCCTTTTACGGGAAAGGTGATCAGACGTGCTGCAGGCACTGTCCATCGCCGCGGGTGGCGCCATCGGCGCCCTGATGCGGTTCTGGGTCTCCAATGGGGTCTACGCCCTGATGGGGCGTTCGTTCCCTTACGGCACACTGGCGGTCAACGTCCTCGGTTCACTGGCGATGGGCATCCTCTATGTGCTGATGATGGAGCGGCTCACGAGCGGGCCGGAGATGCGGGCGTTTCTGCTGATCGGCCTGCTCGGTGCCTTCACCACCTTTTCGACCTTTTCTCTTGAGACCCTGACCCTGATCGGCCAGGCCGACTATGTGCGGGCCGGTCTGAACATGGTGCTCAGCGTGGCGGCCTGTGTGGCCGCGGCCGGGCTCGGGGTCTTTCTTGCGAGGCAATTGGGATGAAGACCAATGTGACCATGGTGCGTGTCTACTGCAGCGAGGCCGGGCTCAAGTTGGACAAGCTGCTCAATATCCTCCATGACCAGGAAAAGGTTGCCGGGGTAACCGCCTTCCGCGGCATCGCCGGCTTCGGCAAGTCGGGCCATTTCCACACTGCCTCGCTGCTGGACATGTCACTGGATATGCCGGTGATCATCGAATTCTTCGACCGCCCCGAGAAGATTGCGGCGGTCGTCGATCATCTTCGCGCCCATGTCAAGCCAGGCCACATGGTGTCCTGGGATGCCATGGCCAACCTGGAACAAGATTGATGCTCGATCCGAAACTGATCCGAACCGACCTCGATACCGTTGCCGCACAACTCAAGCGTCGCGGCTTTGAACTCGATACCGCGCGTCTCGCCGAACTGGAGGCCGAGCGCAAGGCGTTGCAGGTCAGGACCCAGGAACTGCAGAACGCGCGCAACACCAGGTCGAAGTCCATCGGCAAGGCCAAGGCCGCCGGTGAGGACATCCAGCCATTGCTGGACGAGGTGGCGGGCCTGGGCGACGCCCTGAAGGCCGCAGAGGAGCAGCTGGAGGGCATCCAGCGCGAGCTCAATGACATCCTCATGGGTATCCCGAATATCCCCGATGAGACGGTACCCGACGGCAACAGCGAAGACGACAACCGTGAGGAACGCCGGTGGGGCGAGCCACCCGCGTTCGACTTCGAGCCACGCGACCACGTGGATATCGGTGCGGGTCTCGGCGGCATGGATTTCGATGCCGCCGCCAAGCTGACCGGTTCGCGGTTCGTGGTGCTGTCCGGCCCGCTGGCGCGGCTGCAGCGAGCGCTGACCCAGTTCATGCTCGACACCCACAGCGGCGAGCACGGCTATACGGAGGCCTATGTGCCTTACATGGTCAACGCCGACAGCCTGCGAGGCACCGGCCAGTTGCCGAAGTTCGAGGAAGACCTGTTCAAACTGGAAGGCGAGTCCGGTTACTACCTGATCCCTACCGCCGAGGTGCCGCTGACCAACCTGGTGCGCGACGAGATCATCGAGGCGGACTACATGCCGCGGCGCTATGTGGCGCACACCCCCTGTTTCCGCTCAGAGGCCGGCTCCTACGGCCGGGATACCCGCGGCATGATCCGCCAGCACCAGTTCGACAAGGTGGAACTGGTGCAGGTGGTGCGGCCGGATGATTCCGCGCAGGTGCTGGAGGCGCTGACCGGCCATGCGGAGGCCATCCTGCAGCAGCTTGGGCTGCCCTACCGGCTGGTCACACTGTGCACCGGTGATCTGGGCTTCTCCGCTGCCAAGACCTATGACCTGGAGGTCTGGCTGCCGGGGCAGGGCAAGTATCGTGAGATCTCGTCCTGCTCGAACTTCCGCGATTTCCAGGCACGTCGCCTGCAGGCGCGTTGGCGCAATCCGGAGACCGGCAAGCCGGAGCTGGTGCACACCATCAACGGTTCCGGCCTTGCGGTGGGGCGCACCCTGGTGGCGGTGCTGGAAAACTACCAGCAGGCCGATGGCAGCGTGCGTGTGCCCGAGGTGCTGCGGCCCTACATGGGCGGCATAGAGGTGCTGGGCGGCGGTGCGGCCCCGGTGCCGGGCGGCAGCGGGGCGCTGGGTCTGTAAACGGACGGCCCGCGCTTGCTCAGCGTACCATCATGATCAGCAGGGCGACGAAGGCCGCCACTGCCGCCAGCGCCAGCAGGGCGCTGTTCCAGTCGCCTTTCTCCGCCTTGGGGCTGTTGGCGCTCCACCACTTGAAGCCGCGCCAGGAGACGAACAGCATCATCAGCAGGGCCACGGCGGCCAGTATCTTCATCCAGTCCATCGAGTAGTCCTCATAAAAAAACCCCGGCACCGGGCCGGGGTTTTCGGTTTATGCCTGGCCGTCGATCAGTCGTCGCCGGACATGAGACCCAGAATCTGCAACAGGCTGATGAAGATGTTGAAGATGCTCATGTAGAGGCTGAAGGTGGCCATGATGTAGTTGGTCTCGCCACCGTGGATGATGCGGCTGGTGTCGAACAGGATAAAGCCGCTCATCAGCAGGATGATGCCCGCCGAGACCGCCAGCGAGAGGGCCGGCAGTGCAAAGAACAGGTTGGCGAGCATGGCGATCACCACCACCATCATGCCGGCGAACAGGAAGCCGCCCATGAAGCTGAAGTTGCGCTTGGTGGTCAGGGCATAGCCCGACAGGCCGAGGAAGATCACCCCGGTGCCACCGAAGGCAGTGGCGATGATCTCAGGCCCCTTGGGCAGGGCCAGGTAGATGCTCAGCACCGCACCCAGACCGAATCCGAGCAGGCCAGTGATCAGGAACAACACGCCGATACCGGCACTGGAATTGGCGGTGCGCGGCAGTACGAACATGCCCAGCACCATGGCCGCAATGAGGGAAAGCAGATAGGTCATCGGCGAGGTGCCGATGCTCATCGACAGCATGGCGGTGAGCGCACTGAAGCCCAGGGTCGCGGACAGCAGCATGTAGGTATTTTTCAGGACCTTGTTGGTCTCGGTCGCCATACCCCGTGGTTGGGCGACGGCGGTTTCGAATCGGTTCATTTTGGTACGTACTCCTGACGTATCGTTGAATATCAATCCTGTGACCCCTTCGGCCACCAGAGGTTCCCAAGCATACGCGAGGACAATGAAACTGCAACCGTGGTTCGGGCAGGATTACTACTTGTTTTTATGGTGTATTTCGGTATCCTTCTGCGCTCGTTTCGACCGGCGCTGTTTCACAGGGCCGGTGCCACGCGTAATTCGGAGAGGTGGCAGAGCGGCTGAATGCACCGGTCTTGAAAACCGGCGAGGGTTTATCCCCTCCGTGGGTTCAAATCCCACCCTCTCCGCCATTTCCCTCCCCCCTGATCTTCGGCCCGCCCCACGCCCCTTCAGTGCCCGCAACCAGGCTGCGCCTGTTCACAGTTCGTCATTGGCTGGTCTGGCTGCCTCGTGACACGGGCTACACTTCACTCAGTGGGGTAGGCGAGCGCTTCGTGTCCGAATCGTCCCTGTGATGGCCGTGATGGCATGGCCGCCTGTCCCCCGGCGTGAATCAAGGACGATAGGGTGCAAGGTGCCTGCCATGTTTTGCAGACGACAATCGCTGCTGCTGAACCGGGTCCTGCTTGGTCTGGTCGGACTGCTCGTCTGCCTGTCGGGCACGCTTGCGGCGCAGCCGCTGATGCTCGATGACCGGGAGGCCACGTGGCTCGCTGAGCATCCAGTTATCCGCCTGGGTGTGGATGCCGATTACGGACCCTATTCGTATCTCGATGACCAGGG
>JANTHH010000138.1 GCA_024762485.1 Chromatiales bacterium | reverse complement strand
ACGTCGCCAGCGCCGTTTCGACAGCATCCCCATCCGCTCCAACCTGAGTCCGGAGGAGACCGCCCGCTTCGCGGTGCAGCAGCATCGCTTTCCGGGGGTGGCGATCAAGGCACGGTTGCTGCGCTACTACCCCTACGGCAAGCTCACCGCCCATGTACTCGGCTATGTCGGGCGAATCAGCCAGAGCGACATCGACAAGCGCGACCTGTCCGAATACGCCGGCACCAGCCACATCGGCAAGACCGGCCTGGAGCGGACCTACGAGAAGATCCTGCACGGACGGGTGGGATTGCAGAACACCGAGGTGAACGCGGTGGGCCGCCGGGTGCGGGTGCTCGAACACCAGGAACCGGTGCCCGGGCGCGACCTGCATCTGCACCTCGACATCCGCCTGCAGGCGATCGCCCGCGCCGCTTTCGGCGAGCGCAACGGCTCGCTGGTGGCGGTCAATGTCCGCAACGGCGGTGTACTGGCCCTGGTCAGCAAGCCCGGGTTCGACCCCAACCCCTTCGTCGAGGGCATCAGCGTCAAGGCCTTCCGCGCCCTTCAGGGAGACCCTTCCAAGCCGCTGTTCAACCGCGCACTGCGCGGCCAGTACCCACCCGGCTCAACCGTCAAGCCCTTCATCGGCCTCGGTGGCCTGGAGACCCATGTGATCACCAGCCAACAGACCCACTTCTGCCCCGGCTACTATCAGTTGCCGAACAGCGATCACAAGTACCGCGACTGGAAGAAGACCGGCCACGGCCGGGTCGATCTGGACAAGGCCATCACCCAGTCGTGCGACGTCTATTTCTACCAACTGGCCCACGACATGGGCATCGACCGGCTGCACGATTACCTGGGCTACTTCAACTTCGGGCAACGCACTGGTATCGACCTGGTGGGCGAACTCCCGGGGCTGCTGCCGTCACGGGAATGGAAGAGACGCAACAAGCGCGAGCCCTGGTATCCCGGGGAGACCCTGATCCTCGGCATCGGCCAGGGCTACTTCCTCAGCACCCCCCTGCAACTGGCCGCCGCCACCGCGGCACTGGCCAACGATGGCAGCTTTCTCAGCCCGCGGATGGTGGCCAGCATCAGTGAACGCGAGGGTCGCCACGTGGAGCCGGTGATCGCCACCGTGCGTCCCATTCCCATCACCAGCCAGCCCGACTGGGACGACGTGCACGACGCCATGCTGCACGTGGTCGAGGGCCCTCGCGGCACCGCCCGGCTAATCCGCAGCAAGGACTACCGCATCGCCGGCAAGACCGGCACCGCACAGGTCTTCACGGTCAAGCAGGACGAGGAATACGAGGAAGAGAAGGTCAGCCTGAAGAACCGCGACCACGCACTGTTCATCGCCTACGCGCCGGCCGACGACCCCGATATCGCCGTTGCGGTGATCGTCGAGAATGGTGGCCATGGCAGCTCCGCTGCCGCACCCATTGCCAAGCAGGTGATGGATGCCTACCTGCTGGGAGACCCGCCGCAATGAGACATACCGAACCCCGTTCGCCGAGCGGTCTGGCGGCCAGCAATCCCAACCGCCGTCAGGGCCTGCTGGCCTGGATCCATCTCGACCTGCCGCTGCTGTCCGGCCTGCTGCTGTTGTGCGGTTTCGGGCTGGTGGTGCTGTATTCGGCCTCCGGTCAGGACATGGCCCAGGTCCAGCGCCAGCTGATCCGTCTGGGCATCGCCTTTGCGGTGATGATCGGCATGGCACAGATCTCGCCGCGCACGCTGCACCGCTGGAGCCCCTGGCTGTTCGCCCTGAGCGTGCTGCTGCTGGCCGCTGTGCTGCTGGCGGGGCAGATAGGCAAGGGTGCACAGCGCTGGCTCGACCTCGGCGTGGTGCGCTTCCAGCCCTCGGAGATGGCCAAGCTGGCGGTGCCGATGATGATCGCCTGGTTCCTCTCGGAAAAGCCCTTGCCGCCAAGCGCCGGCCGGCTGCTGGCCGCGGCGGCGCTGATCCTGGTGCCGACACTGATGATCGCCAAGCAGCCGGATCTCGGCACCTCGCTGCTGGTGGCCAGTGCCGGGGTCTTCGCCCTGTTCCTGGCCGGTATCAGCTGGCGCCTGATCGCCACATTCGGCGCCCTGCTCGGCGCCGCCGCACCGCTCATCTGGTACCTGATGCGCGACTACCAGCGCCAGCGCGTGCTCACCTTTCTCAACCCCGAGAGCGACCCCCTGGGCTCGGGTTACCACATCATCCAATCGAAGATCGCCATCGGTTCCGGCGGGCTGTTCGGCAAGGGCTGGCTCAACGGCACCCAGTCGCAACTCGACTTCCTGCCCGAGCGTCACACCGACTTCATCTTCGCGGTGCTGTCCGAGGAGTTCGGCCTCACCGGTGCCCTGCTGCTGCTGGCCCTCTACCTGTTCATCGTCTTCCGTGGTCTCTATATCGCCAGCCGCGCCCAGGACACCTACAGCCGCCTGCTTGCAGGCTCGCTGACCCTGGTGTTCTTCGTCTACCTGTTCGTCAATACCGGCATGGTGACCGGCCTGCTGCCGGTGGTCGGCGTGCCGCTACCGCTGGTCAGTTACGGCGGTACGTCGCTGGTGACCCTGATGGCCGGCTTCGGTATCCTCATGTCCATCCACACCCACCGGCGCCTGCTGCCCACCTGACTATGAAGACATCCCTCACTACCGTGCTGTTCTGCCTGGGCCTGATCGCCTGCACCCCGAACCTGATCGCCGAACCCGCACCCGGACAGGCGATCGAGACCTTCATCCAGCGCATGAGCGATGAGCATGGTTTCGACCGCGACGAGGTGACCCGCATCCTCGCCGAGGCCACGGACATGCAGGACACCATCCGCGAACGTTTCCAGCGCTCTGCCGAGCGCACCTGGACCTGGGGCAGATACCGCAAGAACTTCATCAACGAGGCGCGCATCCGCAATGGCCTAGCCTTCTGGCAGGCGCACGCGCCGCTGTTCGAGCAGGCAGAGCGGGAATACGGCATCCCCCAGTCGGTGCTGGCTGCCATCGTCGGCGTCGAGACCAACTACGGCCGTAATGCCGGGCGCATCCGTGTGCTCGACACCCTCTACACCCAGGCCTTCTTCATGCCCGAAAGCGAGCGACGCACACGCTTCGGGCGCCGCGAGCTGGAATCCTTTCTGGTGCTGACGAAACAGGAACGCATCGATCCGCTGTCGGTGAAGGGGTCCTACGCAGGCGCCATGGGGCAGCCCCAGTTCATCGCCTCCAGCTATCTCAATTATGCGGTGGACTTCGACCACGACGGCCAGCGCGACCTGTGGCAGAGCACCGCCGACGTGATCGGCAGCGTTGCCAACTATTTCCACCGCCACAACTGGCACCCGGGCGAGGCGGTGACGGTGCCGGTATCGGGTGTGGGCCCGGCGCATGCCTCCCTGGTGACCGGCGAGAACGAGCGGCCGCGGCCACCGAAGCAGACGGTTGGCGGTCTGCGTGCTGCCGGGATCGAGGTGCCGGCAGCAATCGACGACACCATGCCGGTGAGTCTGGTGGAACTGACCGATGGGCAGGACAAGTCGTACTGGGCAGCACTGCACAATCTTTACGTGATCACCCGCTACAATCATAGTTATCTCTACGCCATGGCGGTCCACCACCTGAGCGAACGGATGAACGACCTGTACCGGATGGAACAGCAACATGCAGAAGCCACGAACTGAATCCACCCTCCTGCTGCTGACACTGCTGCTCGGCCTCGCGCTGGGCGGTTGCAGCATCCGCAACGACGAGTTCGCCGACGAGGGCTTCGGAAACTTCGACTCGATCCCCGATGCCATTCCCCGCCACGAACCACGCAGCAAGTACGGTAATCCGGACAGCTACGTGGTGTTCGGCAAGCGCTACTACGTGATGGACTCGGCCCACGGCTTCAGCGAACGGGGCATCGCCTCCTGGTACGGGCCGAACTTCCACGGCAAGCGGACATCCAGTGGCGAGACCTACAACATGTACAAGATGACCGCAGCGCACAAGAACCTGCCGCTGCCGAGCTACGTGAAGGTCACCAACCTCGAGAACGGCCGCAGCGTGGTGGTGCGGGTGAACGACCGCGGGCCCTTCCACGAGGGCCGCGTCATCGATCTCTCCTACACCGCGGCGCAGAAGCTCGACATCGTCCGCACCGGCACCGCCCGGGTCGAGGTACGGACCGTCGGCCCCGGCAGCGGCCGGCCGGCGATCCTGGCGCGACGCGATGCCACCCGGCCACAGCCGGTACTCGCTGCCGTGACCCGGGCAGTGGATCCCGCCCGCAGCCCCAGCGGCGACATCTACATCCAGGCAGGGGCCTTCAGCAGTGAGGACAACGCCCTCAACCTGCGCAAGCGGCTCAACGATATCGTCGACAGCGGGGTGCGTATCACGCCCTCGGTGGACGGTCTGCTCTACCGTGTGCAGGTCGGCCCGCTGCAGTCGATCGACCACATCGACCCTGTCAGCCAGCAGCTCCAGGGCATCGGGCTCACCGCCCTGCACGTGGTCATCGACTAGACACACAAGCTGTTAGAATAGTGACGGGAACCGCGGCCCGCGGTGACTGTCTATCCCTATCCCGGCAACAACCCGACGCGGAGAACTGCCCGCCGTGCGTACATCCATCGCCCCCGTACTCTTACTTCTCCTTTTCAGCCAGATGCTGCAGGCCGCCGCACTCGTGCCCGCACCGCCGAAGATCGCAGCCAGTGGCTATCTGCTGTTCGACATGAACAGTGGCCGTGTACTGGCCGAAAGCCACGCCGACGACCGTCTCGAACCCGCCAGCCTGACCAAGATCATGACCGCATATGCGGTGTTCCGCGAACTGCGCGAAGGCAACATCTCGCTCGACGACAAGGTGCTGGTCAGCGAGAAGGCCTGGAAGATGCCCGGCTCGCGCATGTTCATCGAGGTCGGCAAGCAGGTGTCGGTACGCGACCTGCTCAAGGGCATGATCATCCAGTCGGGCAACGACGCCAGCGTGGCGCTGGCGGAATATGTCGCCGGCGACGAGGCCACCTTTGCCAAGCTGATGAACCAGCACGCACAGCGCCTGGGCATGGCGCACTCCCACTTCGTCAATTCCACCGGCCTGCCCGACCCCGATCACTACACCACCCCCCGCGACATCGCCCGGGTCACCGCCGCGCTGATCCGCGAGTTCCCCGATTACTACGCCATGTACAAGGAGAAGGCGTTCACCTACAACGGCATCACCCAGAACAACCGCAACCGACTGCTGTGGCGGGATGCCACCGTCGACGGCGTCAAGACCGGCCACACCGAGGCCGCCGGCTACTGCCTGGTCTCCTCCGCACAACGCGACAACATGCGCCTGATCTCCGTGGTCATGGGGACCGCCAGCGACAAGGCCCGTGCACGGGAGAGCCAGACTCTGCTCAACTACGGATTCCGTTTCTTCGAGACCCACAAGCTGTACAGTGCCGGCCAGCCACTCACCAAGGCACGGGTGTGGAAGGGTGAACGGGAGCAGGTGGATCTCGGACTGGCTGAGGACCTCTATGTCACCATCCCGCGCCGCCAGTACAAGGCGCTGAAGATCCGCAGCGAGGTCAAGCCGGGGCTGATGGCCCCCCTGGCCCGGGGCAGCAAGGCCGGCAGGCTGGTGGTGACCCTGGAGGGCGAGCCCGTCAGCGAACGCCCGCTGGTCGCGCTGCAGGACGACCCTGAGGGCGGGATCTGGCGACAGCTGACAGACAGCGTATTGCTGTGGCTGGAGTGACATGGCCGACAGCAACCGCAAGCTCTACCTGAACGGCGAATTCGTCCCCGAGCACACGGCCTGCATCCCGGTGCTGGACCGTGGTTTCCTGTTCGGCGACAGCATCTACGAGGTGATCCCCGCCTACGGTGGCAGACCCTTCCGCTGGGAACACCACCTGCGGCGGATGCAGCACAGCCTGGACGCCATCCACATCACAAACCCGTTGCGCGACGACGAGTGGCTGGCGATCTTCGACCGCCTGACCGCCCAGCTGCCGGGACAGGACCAGAAGCTCTACCTGCAGATCACCCGTGGTGTCATGCCCGCGCGCAACCACCTGCACACCGACGATCTCATGCCGACAGTGCTGGTGATGTCCGAGGCGATGAAACCGCGCAACCAGGCCACCGTGCTGCGCGGCATCAAGGCGATCACCCTGGAGGACATCCGCTGGCAGCGTTGCGACATCAAGGCCACCACCCTGCTGGCCAACATCCTGGCACGGCAACAGGCGGCCGAGCAGGGTGCCGACGAGGCCATCCTGGTGCGTGACGGCCATGCCCTCGAGGGCAGCGCCAGCAACCTGTTCATGGTCAGCCACGGGCTGGTGATCACGCCACCCAAGGACAGCCACATCCTGCCCGGCATCACCCGCGATCTCACCCTCGAACTGGCGGCCGAGGCCGGCGTGCCCTTTGCCGAGGCGGTGATCAGCGAGGAGGAACTGGCCGAGGCCGATGAGATCTGGGTCACCAGTTCCAGCCGCGAGATCATGCCGGTCACCGAGCTCAATGGCCGCCCGGTGGGCAGCGGCACACCAGGGCCGCTGTGGCAACGGCTCGATGCCCAGTTCGATGCATACAAGGCGCGCCTGCGCCTCCATGCCCTGGAGGAGGACAACAATGGCTGAAGACAAGACCACGGATCCGACCAGCGGCCCGGGCAAGGGCTTCGACTTCCCCTGCGACTACGCCGTCAAGGCCATGGGGCTGGCGGAGGAGGGGTTCGACGAACTGGTGGTGTCGATCGTGCGGCGCCACTGCCCCGACATCGCCGAGGGTGCAGTCTCCAGCCGCGAGAGCAGTGGCGGAAAATATGTCTCGGTGACGGTCAACATCCGCGCCGACAGCCACGACCAGCTCAACCGCATCTACCAGGACCTCAGCGACCACGACAAGGTGCTCAGCCGGCTTTGAGCCCCCGCCCCATGCCGCCGCTGATCGTCCGCCGACTGGGTCGCCGCGACTACCTGCCGGTGTGGCAGGCGATGCGCGACTTCACCGACCAACGCACCCCCGACACCCCCTCCGAGTTGTGGCTGGTGGAACACGAGCCGGTGTTCACCCAGGGCCAGGCGGGCCGCCCCGAGCACCTGCTGGCCCCCGGCGGGATCCCTGTGGTGCAGACCGACCGTGGTGGCCAGGTCACCTATCATGGCCCGGGGCAGCTGGTGGCCTACCCGCTGCTGCGACTGCGGGATGCCGACCTCGGCGTGCGCGGCTTGGTGGAACTGATGGAGGCCAGCGTCATCGAACTGCTGGCCGGCCAGGGGATCAACGCCGGCGCCCGCCGCGACGCCCCCGGCGTCTACGTCGACGGGCGCAAGATCGCCTCGCTCGGGCTGCGCATCCGCCACGGCTGCAGCTACCACGGGCTGGCGCTCAACGTGGATCTGGACCTCGCGCCCTTCTCCCGTATCAATCCCTGCGGCCACCAGGGCTTGGCGGTCACC
>JANTHH010000137.1 GCA_024762485.1 Chromatiales bacterium | reverse complement strand
GTACGCCGGGGATAACAGGCTGATACCGCCCAAGAGTTCATATCGACGGCGGTGTTTGGCACCTCGATGTCGGCTCATCACATCCTGGGGCTGAAGCCGGTCCCAAGGGTATGGCTGTTCGCCATTTAAAGTGGTACGCGAGCTGGGTTTAGAACGTCGTGAGACAGTTCGGTCCCTATCTGCCGTGGGCGTTTGAGACTTGAGGGAAGCTGCTCCTAGTACGAGAGGACCGGAGTGGACGTACCCCTGGTGTTCCGGTTGTCACGCCAGTGGCATTGCCGGGTAGCTACGTACGGACAGGATAACCGCTGAAAGCATCTAAGCGGGAAGCCCCTCCCAAGATTAGGTCTCGCTGGACCCTTGAGGTCCCTGAAGAGCCGTTGAAGACTACGACGTTGATAGGCTGGGTGTGGAAGTGCAGTAATGTATGAAGCTAACCAGTACTAATTGCTCGTGAGGCTTGACCATATAACACCCAAGAATTCTGGGTGCAGTTGATACTGACAGCGTCTGATCGATCAAACCGAACATGAGAGCACGTCATAGACGGATTCTCGAACAGTTTGTCTGGCGACCTTAGAGCATTGGAACCACCTGATCCCATTCCGAACTCAGAAGTGAAACGGTGTATCGCCGATGGTAGTGTGGGGTTTCCCCATGTGAGAGTAGGTCATCGCCAGGCTTTAATTTGAAAAACCCCGACAGGTTATCCTGTCGGGGTTTTTCTTTTTGTGTTTATGCTGGATACGTTCATCGCGGCGGGTCATTTCTTGGTGCATAGTGTGAGCTGTTGAGGGGCATGACGCCGCTGTATTCCAACATGGTTGTCTGAATTTTTGGTTGACGGGATTTTATGCTTGGAAAGTTGAAGAAACTGCTTTCAGGTCATGAGCGAAACGAATCGACGGCTTCGTCTCTACAACTTGCAGCCGCAGTTCTGCTCATCGAGGTAGCGAAGGCCGACTTCAGCCTTGCTGATGAGGAAAAATCACGCCTGCTCGATCTGATCCAAACTGGCTTCAATCTTCGGGACGATGAGGTGGCCGATTTGCAGAGGCTTGCTCTGGATGCCGCCGAGTCCAGCGCCTCACTGCATCGTTATATTGAAACCATCAACAGGGGTTATTCTGCCCAGCAAAAGGTCTCCTTGGTGTCGATGATGTGGAAAGTCGCTATCGCCGATGGTGAGATTCATCACTATGAGGAGCATCTCATTCGCCGGATAGCCGACCTGCTTTATGTTCCACACAAGGACTTTATCCGCACCAAGCATCAGGCCCTGCGGGAGAACTGAGCACCCATCCATGGTTGGAAAGTTCGCAAGAGCCACCCTACGAATCGGGAGCTGGGGTGTTGGCGCAGGCATCATCTTGCTCTCGGTTTCGATCGGCCTGGCATTGATCAACCTCTGGACTTACCAGCGTTTGACGCATGAGGTAGACATCGGGGTAATTAGCTTTCATCGTGTTGGCGACCAACGTTTCATCGCTACCTTGACCCGCCCAGCCGACCGGCCACTCGAGTTTCTGTTGCGGGGTGACGATTGGCAGGTCGACGCACGGATGATCAAATGGGTCCCCTGGTTCACGCTGCTGGGGCGGGATCCGTTGTATCGACTGGAGCGCATCAGCGGCCGTTTCAGCGACGTGGCGGACGCACGCACTACGCCACTTACGATCTATCGGCTGAGCGAAAATCCGGGGCTGGATCTCTGGGCATTGGTTCGGCGTCATGCCGACTGGCTGCCCTGGGTGGACGCAGTGTATGGTTCGGCTGTTTACCTGCCAATGGTTGATGGCCTCTCCTATAAGATCACCTTGGGGCCATCCGGACTGATCGCCCGGCCGTTGACCGGTAACGTCACTCCCCTTCTGAAACGCTGGAATTCCCGTTGATGACGCACCCGATCGAGTATTGCATCCAACCGGCCTCGCCACAGGCCCATCTGTTTAACGTGGAGCTGCGGGTGCATGATCCCGACCCGGCCGGGCAGCGACTGACGCTGCCCGCATGGATACCAGGTAGTTACATGATCCGCGATTTTTCAAGACAATTGCAGATGATGTCGGCTACATGTGCCGGTGGTCCTGTCGCCCTGCACCGTCTGGACAAGCAGACCTGGCGGGCGGAGGCAGTGTCTGCAGAGCTCGTGGTCAGCTATCAGGTTTACGCGTGGGATCTGTCGGTCCGTTCTGCGCATCTGGATACAACCCACGGATTCTTCAACGGCACCAGCGTCTTTCTCCGTGTCGTCGGTCAGGAGCATGCCGCCTGTCTGGTGCGCATCCAGCCGCCACCGACCACGGTCGGTGAAGCTTGGCGCCTGGCCACCACCCTGCCCGCGCTGGCCGTGGACAGCGAGGGATTCGGCGATCACCAGGCTGATGACTACGAGCATTTGATTGACTGTCCAGTGGAAATGGGTCGCTTCACGGAAGTCGACTTTGTCGCTGCAGACGTCACCCATGAGATGGTCATCAGCGGCAGGCATGTCTGCGATACCGGGCGCCTGTGCCGGGACCTGAAGCTCATCTGCGAGACCCACGCGGCGCTGTTCGGTGAACTCCCGGTCTCCCGCTATCTGTTTTTGACCACGGTGGTCGGCGAGGGCTATGGCGGTCTGGAACACCGGGATTCGACCAGCCTCCTGTGCCGGCGGGACGACCTGCCCCTGGCGGGAATGGATAAACCGACAGAGGGTTATCGACAATTCCTGGGTCTGTGCAGCCACGAGTATTTCCATCTGTGGAACGTCAAGCGGATACGTCCGCAGCGCCTGAAGGATGCCGACCTGTCTTCGGAGGTGCACACGGAATTGCTGTGGGCATTCGAAGGGATCACCAGCTATTACGACGAACTGGCGTTGGCCCGTTCCCGTTGCATTGAGCCCGCGAGTTACCTGCAATTGCTGGCAGAGACGGTCACCCGGGTGACGCGCGGAGCCGGCCGGCTGAAGCAGTCTGTCGCCGAGTCCAGTTATGATGCCTGGACCAAGTTCTACAAGCAGGACGAGAATGCGCCGAACGCGATCGTCAGCTACTACACCAAGGGCGCACTGATCGCCTTCGGGCTCGATGTCACACTGCGCCTGCTGACGGGGGACCGGGTGAGCCTCAACACCCTGATGCGTGCCCTGTGGCTGCGTTACGGCAAGCCGGACATCGGTGTGCCCGAGGACGGGGTGGAGCGGCTGGCCAGTGAACTGGCTGGCACCTCCCTCGACGATTTCTTTCAGAACTACGTCCATGGCGTGGCGGAGCTGCCGCTGCCCCAGTGGTTTGCAAGCATGGGCATCGGATTCCGACTGCGGCCTGCGAAAGAACCGGATGACAAGGGGGGGCGCTGCCCGCCGGAGGAGACAGTCCCGTCGGTCCCCGTCCTCGGTGCGCGTTTCCGCCAGTCCGGGGACCTGGTGGAATTGACGCACGTATTCGATGATGGTGCCGCACAGTCCGCGGGGCTGTCCGCGGGAGACCGGCTGATCGCCCTCGATGGAATCCAGGTCAAGGCCACGAACCTCGCGCAGGCCGTCGCCACGACACTGGCCAACGGCAGCCGCCGAGTGCATCTGCTGCGACGAGATGAACTGATGTCCTTCGTCATCCACCCGAAGCCTGCGCCTGCGGATACCTGCGACCTCTGGCTATTGCCCGAGGACCAGCTCGATGATGCCGTGCTGAAACGTCGGCGCAGCTGGTTGTCCGCCGGCTAGACCGGCATCGGTGATAACCCGCGGCTGGTAAACTGCGTTCATGGAAACCTGGTTTCGTATCCTCCAGCATCTGGCCGATGGTCGCTTCCACTCGGGAGAGGCCCTGGCCGCCGAGTTCGGCGTCAGCCGAGCGGCCATCTGGAAACAGCTGCAGCGGATCCGCGAACTGCCGGGCATTGATGTCCAGGCCATCACCGGGCGGGGCTATCGGCTCTCCAGGCCGCTTGAGCTGCACGAAGCCGACGCGCTCGTTGCGGCGATGCAGCCTGCCAACCGGGACCGGCTGAGTTTGCTTCAGGTGCTGCCCAGTGTGGACTCAACCAATGCCTACCTCTGTCGCGGTGATCATTCTGCGGCCAGCGGTGTCGCCTGCCTAACGGAATGGCAGCAGTCAGGACGCGGTCGGAGGGGGCGCAGCTGGCAAGCCGGTTTCGGACGCAATCTTGCCCTGTCGCTGGCCTGGCGGTTTGATCTTCCATTGTCGGCCATGTCCGGTTTCAGCCTGGCCGCCGGGGTGGCGGTGGCCCGCGCCCTGAGCCGCGCGGGTGTCGAAGGACATGGACTGAAGTGGCCGAACGACATCCATCTTGACGGCAGGAAGCTCGCCGGCCTGCTGATCGAGGCGGCGGGTGAAACGGCGGGGCCGAGCCGCTTGGTGGTCGGTGTCGGTCTCAATCTCTCGGTGGATGCGGATCAGGGGGCAGGGATCGACCAGCCCTGGATCGATCTGGTCACAGCAGGGCACGGCAATGTCGGCCGCAACCGGCTTGCCGGGCTGATACTCGACGAGCTGATCGATTGCTGCAGTCGCTACCAGAGCGAGGGGCTGGGCGGGTTTGCAGCCGAGTGGCAGGCCTATGACCTCTACGCCGGGCAGCCGGTGCGGCTGATACAGGGGGAGACAGTCATCAGCGGTCAGTACCTGGGTCTTGCCGGGGATGGCGGTCTGCGTCTGCAGACGGCGGCTGGCGAGCATGTGTTCCAGGCCGGCGAGGTAAGCCTGCGGGCGGTTTCCCACCGATGAGCCGCACGCTGCTGGTCGACCTGGGGAATTCATGTCTCAAGTGGGCCTTCCACAGTGAGGGGCCATTGCAGCCCCAGAGTGTGAATTACGCTGACGACACGCTCGCACAATTGTGCGAACGTCTCTGGGCGACGGAGGCCCCGCCCGAGAAGATCCTCGTCAGCTGCGTGACCGGCGAGACCGGCCAGTTCGCTGACTGGTGTCGGGGGCGGTGGGATCGGCAACCGGTGTTCGCACGCAGTGCGCCACGCTTCGGCAGTCTGCGCAATGGTTACCGTCAGCCGCAACAGCTGGGCGTCGATCGCTGGCTGGCACTGATCGCCGGCCATGCCCGCCACCCGGGCGAGGCCTTCGCCGTCCTCGATCTCGGTACCGCGGCGACGCTGGACCTGGTGGTCGCAGACGGGCAGCACCTGGGTGGCTACATCATGCCGGGCCTCGGGAGCATGCAGGCCTGTCTGCAGCGGCAGACCGGCCTCGCCGAGCCGGTGACAATGGCCGCCCCGCTGGCGGATGGATTTGGCCGGGATACCGACAGCGCCATCCAGCTCGGCAGCCGGGCTGCACTGCTGGGAATGCTGCAGCAGGGCTTGGCACAGTTTCAACGAATGACGGGCGAGGTGCCGCGTCTGCTGATCACCGGCGGTGACGCACGGCAGCTGATGCCGGAACTGGATCGGCCCTGTGAATGGCACCCTGCGCTGGTCCTTGAGGGACTGCTGCGGACAGTTGAGGAAAGCTAGTTTATGCGATGGCTCGTCGGAATCCTGTTGCTGGCCAATCTGGTCATCTTCCTCTGGGGCTACAGCCGGACGCCCACGCCGCAGATCACCCGGGCGCCAGCCCCCGATGTGCCCAACCTGCAGTTGCTGCGCGAGGTCTCTCCCACCACCGACGGACAACTGGCCAGCGCCGGCGGGGACGGCGGCACGACGCGCGCCATTGCCCTGGCGGCAGCACCGTTGCCCGAGTCCCCACGGCCGACTCATCAACCGCCGCCCGAGGTACAGCCTGCGAAGCAGCCAGAGAGGCCGCTGAGGCCGACGGCCCCCGGGCCTCGGATCGAGAAGGCCACAGCCGCGGAGGCTGTGGCAGCGACCGAGTCGCCTGAGACCGCCCGTGAGGTGGTGCCACCGTTGCCACCCACCACGGTTGAAAAGGCACCCAGGCCGGCACCATTGCTGCTGCAGTGTGGGCGGCTCGGTCCCTTCTCCACGCGGGAGGCGGCGGATGAGGCCCGGGCCGGCCTGGAAGGGCTGGGCGGTGAAGCCGACGTGGTGAAGAGCGAGATCAGGCAGCCTGCGGGCTACTGGGTCTTGATCCCGCCGTTGCCCGACCGGGAGGCGGGCAAGATCACCGTGGAGAAGCTGAAGGCCGCAGGCATCAGCGATATCTGGCTGCTGGCCAAGGGTTCCATGCGCAATGCCATCTCCCTCGGCCAGTTCGGCAGCGAGTCGAATGCCCGGCGGCGGGCTGAGACAGTGCGAGCCGCGGGCTTTGAGGTCGAGGTGCGGCAGAAGACCCGGCGGGTGCCCCGATACTGGCTGGATTTCAAGGCCCCGGGGGATGTGGCGCTGCTGTCCGCCCTGGGGCCGTTGCCTGAAGGTGTCCAGGTGGAGAATCAATCGTGTCGCTGAGGCTGGCCTGTGATGTAGAATGGGCGCCCACATGCCGGAGTAGCTCAGTTGGTAGAGCGCCTCACTTGTAATGAGGATGTCGCGGGTTCGACTCCTGTCTCCGGCTCCAGCACCAAAAAAACCCGCCACGGCGGGTTTTTTCTTGCCCTGCGTTGGCCAGGGGACTAAAGAAAAGCCTTTGCGTGGACGTTAAACAGGACATCATGTCCACCGGGTGCACCGAGCGGGCCTCCCCGAGGCCACCATGGATCCTATGCAGACCATCAGTTTCGTCAACAACCGGCCGGGTGCCGGCAAGACCGTGTCAGCCATCAACTTCGCCCATGCCCTGGCCTGGCGGGGCCACCGGGTGATGTTGGTGGATACGGACCCAAAGGGCAGTCTGACCCGGATGTGCGGGCTGTTTCGTCCGCCACGGCAGGGTCTTGCCCAGGTCCTGCTCGATGGGCGGGGACTTGATGACGTGGCGGTATCGACCCGGGAGCTGCTGTCACTGGTGCCGGCAGGCGAGGGTCTGGTGGAGGTCAACGGACTGTCGGGGGGCAAGGGGGAGGGCCTGCGATTGTTGGAGTCGATGCAGGCCGATCCGCCGGACGTGGATTACCTGATCATCGATGGTCCGTCCGCCGCCGGGTTGTTGTTCGCCAATGCGGTGCTCGCTGCAGACCTGCTGCTGATCCCGCTGCCGGCACGGGATCCCGAGGTGCAGGCGGTGGAGCGATTCCATGGCCTGCTGCAGCGTTTCGATAGCATGCGCGGCCGGCCAGCGATGACACGGGCCTTCCTCAATCAGACCGTCGGCACCGGTCTGGCTGCCAGGCCGGTGCACGAGTCGGTGCAGCAGGGACTGAAGGAGCTGCTGCTCGAGGCGGTGATCCCTGATGCCGACGCGGTCCCGGACAGCGCCGCGCTGGGGCGCTCCCTGATCGAATACCGGCCCCAGAGTGGCGTCACCAAGGCCTTCGAACGGATGGCCGCCGAGGTCGAGGCCCTGCTGCAGCCGGCGGACATGCCGGGGGCGCCGAAGGATGTGGCCGGGGCGGTCACATGAGCATCAGCCGTGGCGATTCAGACGATGACGGCACCGTCACCATAAAGGTCAGCGGTCGCTTCAATCATCATGTGCACGATGCCTTCCGCGAGGCGTTC